>CAMZKY010000141.1 GCA_947311455.1 uncultured Marinosulfonomonas sp.
CCAGTATCATCGCGCAGGATCAGATCAATTTCGCCCCCGGCCCCGCGCCAGCGGCGTGCAACGGGTTGGCACCCAATTCCCAGATAGTGTTTTTCAACAATCGCCTCGGCGGCCAATCCGGTGTGATATGAAGATGATCCGCTTATTTGCCTTTTCCCAATTCAAGCGCTGCTTGATAAACCTGACGACGTGGTAAATCCAGTGCCTCCGCCACAACCGTTGAAGCCTCTTTCAAGCGCATGGTTTTCATCGCCTCAACAAGAGCCTCGTCCAAGGATTGCGCCGTGGCCACCACGCCGCGCGGACGATCAACAACAACAACAATTTCGCCCTTAACGTTGCGCCCGTCAAAGGCGGTTGCCAGCTCATCCAGCGTACCACGGGTGATTTCCTCGAACTTTTTGGTCAGTTCTCGGCACACCGCCGCCTGACGCCCCCCCCCCAGAACATCGGCAATAACGGTTAACATGGCGTGAATGCGTTTTGGGGATTCATAAAAAACCAGCGTCGCAGGGATGTGTTTAAATTCCTCAAAAAACGTGATGCGCTTGCCTTTGGCTGTCGGGGCAAATCCGGCAAACAAAAATCGATCCGTGGGCAGGCCCGCCACAGTAAGAGCCGCGATCACCGCCGACGGGCCGGGGGCGGAAATGAGTGGCAGCTCGGCCTCGATCACCTCACGTCCCAAGGCAAAGCCGGGATCCGCCACCAAAGGCGTACCCGCCTCGGAAACATACGCCACCGATTTTCCCTCTTTGATTATGCGAATCAATCGCGCGCGCGCACTATCCCCGCTGTGATCGTGATATGCGACGACCTGTCTGTCATTCAAAGGCACACCGTGAATTTCCATCAAACGGCGCGCGGTGCGGGTGTCTTCGGCAGCAATTACATCGGCTGAGGCCAGTATATCAAGGCCGCGCAGGGTGATATCGCGCGCTGTGCCGATTGGTGTGGCAACAAAGTAAAGTCCGGCAGAGAGTCGCTTCTTTTCATGGTTCAAGGGTTTAGCACCTTTCGCGGCGTTTACTATTTTGACATTATCGCTTAGAATTTATCTTGCTGAATCAATACGCGCTAGGGGGCGAGGATCAACCTATGTTTTCATTACTGAGTATCACCAAACGTAATTTAGGGCGGATTGTTGCCCTGTTGTCTGTAATCTGGCTTGCCGCATGTGAGCCTATTGGCCTTGGCGGCGCGGGCGGCGGAAGTGGACAAAGAATCAACCTTGGCAAACCCGTTCCTGTTGCGCTGCTTGTGCCCGGGGGATCATCTTCGGCTGGTGATGCAATTCTTGCCAAAAGCCTTGAAAAGGCGGCCCGATTGGCAATGGCCGATCTGCAAGCTGTGCAAATTGACCTGCGCGTTTATGACACCAAAGGGGATGCCGGCCAAGCCGCGCTTGTTGCCAAACAAGCCGTTGATGACGGTGCAAAGATCATTCTTGGCCCTGTTTTCGCGCAAACTTCAAACGCCGCGGGTGTTGCTGTTGCCTCACGTAACGTGAATGTTTTGTCATTTTCCAACAACACACAAATCGCCGGCGGAAATGTTTTTGTTCTAGGGAATACGTTCCAGAACACCGCGGATCGGCTGGTTGGCTACGCGAAAGGCCAAGGCCTTAAAAAGATCATGGTTGTTCATTCGAGCAATACTGCGGGTTTAGCCGGACGCGATGCGATTTCGCAAGCGATCTCAAATGCTGGCGCAACGGCTGCGGGTGTGGCTTCATATGAATTTTCGCAGCAAGGCGTTTTGAATGCAGTTCCAAAAATCGCCAGCACAGCCCGTAGCAGTGGCGCACAAGCCATCTTTTTCACATCGGATTCTGCCGGAGCGCTACCGTTGTTAACACAGATGTTGCCTGAAAATCGGGTTGACCCCAAGATCATTAAATTCATTGGCCTTACACGTTGGGATATTCCGGCAACGACGTTGTCTTTACCCGGCGTTCAAGGCGGCTGGTTTGCACTGGCTGATCCGAACATGACAGCAAAATTCCGCGCGCACTATACCTCGGCCTATGGCGAAAACCCACATCCTATTGCGGGCCTTGCCTATGACGGGATCGCCGCAATCGGCGCCTTGGTAAAAGCCGGCAAAGCAGATGCTTTGACCACCGCGGCCCTGACACAAGGGTCGGGGTTTGCAGGTGTCAGTGGCATTTTTCGCTTGCGCCCAAATGGGACCAATCAACGTGGTCTTGCGGTTGCTAAAATCGAGAACAATCAGGTTGTCTTGATTAGCCCGGCCCCCAAAAGCTTTGGCGGGGCTGGATTTTAATCCCTATTATCGGCGCACTTGAATGAATGCTCACAACTCTCTTTTTTCGCCGGACAGGATGATCTGTTCGGCGAAAGATATTTTTAACGCCGAAATTGTAAACGCCGCATTAAAAGAGGCCGTTTTTACCGCTAAAGATCATCGCGCCATCCGCGCGGCGGCGGTGGAAATTTTGGGTTCAGCGCGACAAATCGGCAATGCGGCAATTGCAGCTGCGCTTGCGGAAACGCCGTTCAAAGCCCACACAGCAACCCGTTCCTATGCGTATCTAGCGGATTGTATTGTAAATACAGCATTCGATCTTGCCACCCAAACATTGCATCCTTTGGCCAACCCGACAGAAAGCGAACGCATCTGTGTGCTGGCCGTAGGCGGATCTGGACGTGCAGAAATGGCGCCGTTTTCCGATATTGATCTGCTATTTTTAACCCCCTACAAAATCACCGCATGGGCAGAAAGCGTGATTGAATCCATGCTTTATATTCTGTGGGATTTACGCCTTAAGGTTGGTTATGCCAGCCGCACCATACCCGATTGCCTCCGTTTGGGGCGCGAAGATTTCACTATCCGCACGTCTCTGGTGGAACAACGCTATATCGCGGGGCACGCCCCGCTTGCGCTTGAGCTGGAAGACACCCTTTGGAATGATTTGTTCAAAAAAACCGCGCCCGAATTTATCGAGGCCAAGTTGCAAGAGCGCGATGATCGTCATGAAAAACAGGGCGGGCAGCGTTATGTGGTGGAGCCAAACATAAAAGAAGGCAAAGGCGGTTTGCGTGATTTGCAATCTTTGTTCTGGATTGCCAAATATTTGCACCGCGTGAACGATGTCCACGATCTTGTTGCGCTGAACTGGTTCACCCAAGACGAATACGAAAGCTTTTACCGCGCCGAAAATTTTCTGTGGGCAGCGCGTTGTCATCTGCATCTGGCCACAAATCGTGCCATGGAAACCCTGAATTTTGATCTGCAGGTCGAGGTGGCAAGCCGCATGGGATACACGGATCATGATGGTCGGCGTGCGGTTGAATATTTTATGCAGGATTATTTCCGCCACGCCACCCGTGTGGGGGATCTAACCCGAATATTTGTCACCAAACTGGAAGCCCAACACCTGAAACAGGAACCGCTACTGATGCGGTTTTTCAAGCGTAAGAAAAAGGTTAAGCAAGGTTATAAAGTTGTGCAAAACCGGCTTGCGATTGTGAGCGAAAAAGCGTTTCTGAAAGACAAACTGAATATCTTGCGTTTGTATGAGGAGGCCTTGCGCACGGGGCTGTTGATCCATCCTGATGCGATGCGCCTGATTTCGGCCAATCTGGATTTGATTGATGATGATATGCGCGGCAACAAAGAGGCCGTGCGTATTTTTATCGGGCTGTTGTTAAAACATGGCAACCCCGAACGGGCTTTGCGCCGGATGAATGAATTGGGGGTTCTGGCGGCGTTTCTGCCCGAATTCGAACCCATTGTGGCGATGATGCAATTCAATATGTATCACCATTACACGGTGGACGAACACACGATCCAGTGCATTTCCAACCTTGCCCAAATCGAGCGCGAAGAACTGATTGAAGAATTGCCGATTGCCTCGGGAATTCTGAAAAGCGGGGTCAATCGCAAGGTTTTGTATCTGGCGCTTTTGTTTCATGATATCGGCAAGGGCCGTGATGAGGCGCATGAAATTCTGGGCGCGCGTATTGCCAAAAAAACCATGCCGCGTCTGCGTCTAAAACCGGACGAGGCAAAAACCGTAAAATGGCTGGTGCGCCATCATTTGCTGATGTCTGATGTGGCCCAAAAACGCGATATATCCGATCCGCGCACCATTCGCGGCTTTGCCAAAATGGTAAAAACCAAAGAACGCCTTGATCTGTTAACCGTGCTAACCGTGTGCGATATTCGCGGCGTTGGCCCTGCAACGTGGAATAACTGGAAGGCGATGTTGATCCGGCGTTTGTATTCCGACACCGAAACCACGCTTGAAAATGGCATGGAAGCGGTAAATCGCACCGCACGTGAAAGTGGCGCCAAAAAGGCGCTGCGGCAGGCGCTGGGGGATTGGGATAAAAAGGAATTATCCGCCGAAACCAAACGCCATTACAGCCCCTATTGGCAAGGGCTGCAAACCAACGCCCATATAATTTTTGCAAAGCAACTGCGCGGGTTAACAGAAAACGAAATCCGCATTGATCTGAAACCCGATATTGACCGCGACGCAACGCAAGTGTGTTTCACACTGGCCGATCATCCGGGAATTTTCTCGCGCCTTGCCGGTGCGCTGGCGCTGGTTGGGGCCAATGTGGTTGACGCGCGCACTTACACGACCAAAGACGGCTTTGCCACGGCGGTGTTCTGGGTGCAGGATGGCGACGGCCATCCCTATGCGAAATCCCGTCTGGCACGCCTGTGCAATATGATCGACAAAACCCTGAAAGGCGAGGTCATCACCGGCAACGCCCTGCAATCGCGCGATAAAATCAAGAAACGCGAACGGGCCTTCAAGGTGCCGACCACCATCACCTTTGATAATGAAGGCAGTGAAATCTACACGATTATCGAGGTTGATACCCGTGATCGCGCGGCCTTGCTGTTTGATCTGACCCGCACCCTATCCAACGCCAATATCTATATCGCCAGCGCCGTGATCGCCACATTTGGCGAACAAGTGGTGGATACGTTTTACGTGAAAGATATGTTCGGATTGAAATTGCATGACAAAAAACGCCAAGACATCTTGGAAACGCGCCTGCAAGAGGCCATTAAGGCCGGATATAAAAGGGCGCGTGCAGAATGAGCAATAAATCAGGAATGATGGGCGGGTTTCTAACCGTCGGTATGTGGACATTGCTAAGCCGCGTTTTAGGCTTTGCCCGCGATATCATGATCGCCGCTTATCTGGGCACCGGCCCCGCCGCGCAAGCGTTTATCGTAGCGTTTTCCCTGCCCAACCTGTTTCGCCGGTTCTTTGCCGAAGGCGCGTTCAACACGGCCTTTGTGCCGATGTTTTCCAAAAAGCTGGAAGCCGATGATGATCCCTTAACATTCGCACGGGATGCGTTTTCCGGCCTTGGGGCAATACTGGTGGGGTTTTCTCTTGTGGCAATGGTGGCAATGCCATGGCTGGTGTGGATGATGGCCAGCGGATTTGCAGGCGATGAACGCTTTGATCTGGCGGTTGAATACGGGCGCATTGCCTTTCCCTATATTCTGTTTATTTCGCTTGCCGCGCTGTTGTCCGGCGTATTAAACGCAACGCGCCGTTTCAAAGCCGCGGCTGCTGCGCCGGTTTTGCTGAACATCATTTTTGTAACGGGCTTGGTAATTGCCAACTCCGCGGGGCTGGACATTGGCCTTACCCTAAGCTGGATGGTGCCTATCGCGGGCGTTGCACAGCTTGCATTGGTGTGGGTGGCGGCGAAACGGGCCGGATTTGCCTTGATGCCACGTATTCCGCGCATGACGCCCGATTTAAAACGCCTTGCCCTGATCGCGGCTCCTGCGGCGCTTGCGGGCGGGGTGGTGCAGATCAATCTGCTTGTCGGTCGGCAAGTGGCCAGCCAGTATGATTCTGCCATTGCGTGGCTTTATAATGCAGATCGTTTGTATCAACTGCCGTTGGGGGTAGTGGGCATCGCCATCGGGATTGTGCTATTGCCTGATCTGTCGCGCCGTTTGCAGGCGGGTGATGTGGATGGCGGGCAACACGCCTTTAGCCGTGCAGCGGAAATTTCGCTGGCCCTGACCATTCCTGCCGCTGTGGCCCTGATGGTGATCCCGATCCCGTTGATCGAAGTAGCGTTTCAGCGCGGAAAATTCGGCCCCGAAGACACTGTTGCCACCGCCGCCGCCGTACAGATTTACGGGCTGGGATTACCCGCCTTTGTGGTGGCAAAGGTGTATCAACCGCTGTTCTTTGCCCGCGAAAACACCAAAACTCCGTTTTATTTCGCCATCGTTTCGATGGTGGTGAATGCCGTGCTGGCCATCGGTTTGGCGCCGATCGTCGGCTATTTGGCCGCCGCGATTGGCACCACATTATCCGCGTGGGCGATGGTGATGCTGCTGTGGTTTGGATCGCGTTCTATGGGGCAAGCCGCTAAGCTGGATCGCCAATTCAGGGTGCGTTTCTGGCGTATTATGCTGGCCTCGGGTGTTATGGGGGCGGGATTGATCGGGGCGCAGTTATTATTGAACCCGTTGTTTGAAATTGCTGGCTGGCGCTATCTTGCATTGATCATTCTTGTGGGGTTTGGCATGGCGCTTTATGGCGGGGTGGGGCACATGATCCGCGCCTTTCGTCTTGCAGATATTAAAGGCGCAATGCGCCGCTAGGTTTTAACAGTTAAAACTTTAGCCGCTTCGCAGAAATCTTTCATGGGCTGTGGTTGACTCTTTTCGTCAGGCTCCCTAAATCATCTATTAGCACTCAGACAAGTAGAGTGATAACACTTGAAACTTTAACTCGAACAAGGAGCGTTCCGATATGGCATTTACACCACTTCACGACCGCGTATTGGTTCGTCGCATTGAAGGCGACGAAAAAACTGCAGGCGGCCTTATCATTCCAGATAGCGCAAAAGAAAAACCAGCCGAAGGCGAAGTTATCGCTTGTGGCGAAGGCGCACGCAAAGACAGCGGCGAGCTGATCCCAATGGCTGTAAAAGCTGGCGACAAAGTGTTGTTTGGCAAATGGTCAGGCACAGAAGTAACGATTGACGGCGAAGAGCTGTTGATCATGAAAGAAAGCGATATCATGGGCCTTTTGGGCTAAGATACGCGTTTTTTCGAAATTATAGAATTAGGAGCTAGAAAATGGCTAAAGAAGTCAGATTTGATACAGACGCCCGCAATCGTATGCTGGTTGGCGTTAATATCCTTGCCGATGCGGTTAAGGTAACACTTGGCCCCAAAGGCCGTAACGTTGTCATCGACAAATCTTTTGGTGCCCCGCGCATCACGAAAGATGGTGTAACAGTTGCCAAAGAAATCGAACTGGAAGACAAGTTTGAAAACATGGGCGCGCAAATGGTTAAAGAAGTGGCCAGCCGCACCAATGACGAAGCTGGCGACGGCACAACAACAGCTACAGTTTTGGCCCAAGCCATCGTTCGCGAAGGCCTGAAATCAGTTGCAGCGGGCATGAACCCAATGGATCTGAAACGCGGCATCGACATCGCAACAGCCAAAGTTGTTGAAGGCATTCAAGCCGCAGCGCGCGAAGTAAAAGACAGCGACGAAGTTGCACAAGTTGGCACAATTTCAGCCAATGGCGAAGCAGAAATCGGCCGTCAAATCGCCGACGCAATGCAGCGTGTGGGCAACGAAGGCGTGATCACTGTTGAAGAAAACAAAGGTCTGGAAACAGAAACTGAAGTTGTTGAAGGCATGCAGTTTGACCGTGGTTTCCTATCGCCATATTTTGTCACCAACCCTGACAAAATGATCGCAGACATGGAAGATTGCCTTGTTTTGCTGCACGAAAAGAAACTTTCGTCGCTACAGCCAATGGTGCCATTGTTGGAAACTGTTATCCAGTCTGGCAAACCTTTGTTGATCATTGCCGAAGATGTTGACGGCGAAGCGCTGGCCACACTTGTTGTGAACAAACTGCGTGGCGGTTTGAAAATCGCGGCTGTGAAAGCACCGGGTTTCGGCGATCGTCGCAAAGCCATGTTGCAAGACATCGGCATCCTGACAGGTGGTCAAGTGATCTCGGAAGATCTGGGCATGAAGCTTGAAAACGTAACAATGGATATGCTGGGCACAGCCAAGAAAATCACCATCACCAAAGACGAAACAACCATCGTTGACGGCAATGGCGAGAAAGCTGAAATCGAAGCACGCGTTTCACAAATCCGTCAACAGATCGAGGAAACAACATCTGATTACGACCGTGAGAAACTGCAAGAACGTGTGGCCAAATTGGCTGGCGGCGTTGCTGTTATCCGCGTTGGTGGCATGACAGAAATCGAAGTGAAAGAACGCAAAGACCGCGTTGATGATGCCCTGAACGCGACACGTGCCGCTGTTCAAGAAGGTGTTATTGTTGGTGGTGGTGTTGCCCTTGTTCAGGCTGGTAAAGCCCTGATCGGCATGGAAGGCGACAACTCTGACCAAACAAACGGTATCGCAATCGTTCGCAAAGCTATTGAAGCGCCTTTGCGTCAGATCGCTGAAAATGCGGGTGTTGATGGTGCTGTTGTTGCGGGCAAAGTTCGCGAAAGTGACGATGTCACATTCGGCTTTAACGCTCAAACCGAAAAATATGGCGACATGTTCAAATTCGGTGTTATCGATCCTGCCAAAGTTGTTCGCACAGCCTTGGAAGATGCGGCCTCAATCGCGGGTCTGTTGATCACAACCGAAGCCATGATCGCCGACAAACCATCCAAAGAAGGCGCCGGTGGCGGCATGCCTGAC
>CAMZKY010000142.1 GCA_947311455.1 uncultured Marinosulfonomonas sp.
ACCATCGCCGCCAGCAAAATAGCTAAAATAATACTAAGTGTCCGCCACATTTTGTTTTCCTTTCTTGTTATAGCCTAATCACTATTATTTTAATCTTCCCAAAAAGCAACTAAAAATAAATGTGCTTACCGCGCATTACTATATGTCGCGCAGACCAAGGGTCTGCCCGGGTTTACCTGCAGCGCAAATATCGAAAACAAGAAAACGAAGCGATCAGGGGGTTACAGATGCAACATCTTCTGGCGTGCCGATGGCTTTGCAGGTGATGCTACGCTCGATGCGGCGGATCATACCGGACAGGGCTTTGCCTGCACCAATTTCCCAGATTTCATCCACGCCCTGCCCCGCCATATAGGCCACAGATTCGCGCCAGCGCACCGATCCGGTGACTTGTTCAACCAGAAGTTTGCGGATCATATCGGGGTCGGAAATTTCTGACGCTTGCACATTGGCGATCAGCGGCACGGCAGGCGCGTTGATTTTCACATCGGCCAAAGCCTGCGCCATCACATCTGCGGCAGGTTGCATCAGGGTGCAATGGAACGGGGCGGATACAGGTAAGATCACCGCACGGCGCGCACCTTTGGCTTTGGCGATTTCACAGGCGCGTTCCACGGCGGCCTTATTGCCAGACACCACCACTTGCCCCGGATCATTATCATTGGCGGCCTGACAAACTTCGTCTTGTGCGGCCTCGGCGGCAACGGCTTGCACGGCCGCAAAATCCAAACCCAGCAGCGCGGCCATGGCCCCGATGCCCACAGGCACGGCCTCTTGCATGGCGGTGCCGCGAATGCGCAGCAGGCGCGCGGTGTCGGCGATGGAAATTGCACCAGAGGCGGCCAAGGCTGAGTATTCACCAAGGCTGTGCCCCGCCACAAACGAGGCATCACTGATGGATAGGCCTTCGGCTTCCAACGCGCGCATCGCCGCCAGCGAGGTCGCCATTAGCGCGGGTTGGGCATTGGCGGTTAAGGTCAGCGTGTCTTGCTCCCCTTCCCAGATCAGGGTTGAAAGCTTTTCACCAAGGGCGTCGTCCACCTCGTCAAAAATCGCTGCCGCGGCGGGATAGGCCTCGGCCAAGGCCTTGCCCATGCCGATGGTTTGCGCGCCTTGTCCTGGAAATACGAATGCTTTGCTCATCTTGAACCCCTTTTTAGCTGTTCCCCCCAGATAGCGCGACAATCGCATGGGTGCAATCCTGCACATCACACAAGCGCGATCACAGGGAATTTTGCCGATATTGGGCTTTTGATATGGCAATGCGAAAGCAACGGAGAATTTTCATATCGAAACGCAATACCCACACCTGTTAGGGCGTAGCCTTAGGCCACCATAGAAACGCGGCGTGGTAGCACAATCCCCTGCGCTGGTATGAACATAAATCCACGTGCATTGCGTTTTGAAATCACCCGGCGTGGCATCACTTGGGGGAATTCGGCATCAAAAATCGATGCACGTTGCGATCCATTGTTTTGCGCATATTCGCCAGTTGCCGCGGGCAAGACATCACGCACCAATCGCATCAGGATCGGGCGCAGATTATGTTCGACATCTGTTGCTATCACCACATTTTTAGGTGTGTGGCGCAACCGCACGGTTAGGCGGGCGCGGCCGCCTGATTTTTGAGGGCGGTCAATGAACACCGATGCAACCGTATCAAACGGTATTGTTTGCAGGACGCGCACCTTACCTTTTGAATTCCGCAGGATTTCATATAATGCGCGCTCTTCTACGTTTACATGTAACTCGAAATCCACGCCATGAGAGGCAAACCAGATCAGCACCAAGCCAAATAGAGATAGCGCAATCGACATACCATATTCCAGACCACCAAAATGCGCCTGAACCGCCGGGCCCATAACAAGCCAAAAGACAATCGAGGTGAAAACCAAAAATACACCGACCCCTGCCGCAACAATCTGCGCTGACATATTGATCAGATTTCCAAGCCCCGCGCCACGGATGATGTAGCCCCAAAAGGTATTGTCAACGTAGGTTCTGTCTTTAACGTTTGGCCCTGAAACGATGGCGCCGATATTTGCGATACTAGGTGTCATGCTCTGTCCTTAAATTTTTCTGCTCTGCATTTCTATTTTTGTCTGTTATTCTCTAGATCCTGCCCGCCAAAGCGGTCAAAACTGGGGCGGTCATGTGGAAACATATGACAAACAATGTGAAGAAAGCGTTTGGAATGAGGCCATAAATTCGCCTTGCAACGCGCCCCGTTTCTTGTATAAAGCGCCGTCCTTGCTACAGTTTTTTGAAACCGCGTAGTCTCTCGTGAATTGGTCGTGGCAAGGTTAGACCGTTCGTTGAAATGCGCTTAGATATATTAGGAGATCACATGCCACTATATGAGCATGTCATGATCGCGCGTCAGGATCTTTCCAACACGCAAGCCGAAGGGCTGATCGAACATTTTGGTGCCGTTCTGGCCGACAATGGCGGAGCACTCGTTGGTAGCGAGTATTGGGGCCTGAAAACCATGGCTTACAAAATCAACAAAAATCGCAAAGGTCACTATGCGTTTATGTTGTCTGACGCCCCTTCCGAGGCGGTTCAGGAAATGGAACGCCTGATGCGCCTGCATGATGATGTTATGCGCGTTATGACCATCCGCGTGGATGAGCATAAAGAGCTGCCCTCCGTGCAAATGCAAAAACGCGAAGAGCGCGGCGATCGCCGTCCTCGTCGTTAATTTGGTTCTCGAAAGGATCTAACCCATGGCTTCTAAACCATTTTTCCGTCGTCGTAAGGTTTGCCCGTTTTCGGGTGATAACGCCCCTGCGATCGACTATAAAGACACTCGCTTGCTGCAACGCTATATCTCAGAGCGCGGCAAAATTGTGCCTTCCCGTATCACTGCCGTTTCGGCCAAAAAACAACGTGAGCTCGCCCGCGCCATCAAACGCGCCCGCTTTCTTGCTTTGTTGCCATATGCTGTAAAGTAAGGAACATATCATGCAAGTAATCCTTATGGAACGCGTGGCCAAATTGGGCCAAATGGGCGAAGTTGTCTCTGTTAAAGACGGCTACGCACGCAACTTTCTTTTACCGCAAGGCAAAGCCATGCGCGCCAACGAGGCCAATCTGGCCGTGTTCGAAGCGCAAAAAGCCCAACTAGAAGCACGCAATCTTGAAACCAAAGCCGAAGCCGAGAAATTGGCCGAAAAACTTGACGGTCAACAGTTTGTTGTGATTCGCACCGCCTCCGATGGCGGCTCGCTTTATGGCTCTGTCACAATTCGTGACGCTGCCGAAGCCGCCACCGCTGAAGGCTTCTCGATTGATCGCAAACAGGTTGCCCTGAATGCCCCAATCAAAGAGCTTGGCCTGCACACAGTAACTGTGCGCCTGCACCCAGAAGTCGAAGTAACAATCGAAATGAATGTTGCCCGCTCTGAAGAAGAAGCAGAACTGCAAGCCGCCGGTAAATCAATTGCCGAATTGGCCGCAGAAGCAGAAGCAGAAGCAGAGTTTGAAATCGCCGAATTGTTTGACGATATCGGCGCTGCAGCTGCTGACGATGACGATCTGGTTGAAACACCAGAAAGCAAAGCTGATGATGCAGACGAAAGCAAAGAAGACTAATCTTTCTTTGACTGTCTAGATGATTAAAAGCCGTGCAGTTCTATCTGCGCGGCTTTTTTCAGATCCATTGTTTCCAATTTAAATCCAATTTTCTTAAAAATGTCATATTGCTGCCAAGTGATTGCTTGGTTCCCCTTTTAGATTCGAATCAAGTAATCAAAGGGGGCTTGGAAAATGACACAAACTGAATGCGGAATTTTAAACCAAATCAGCAATGCACTTGCCGGGCAAACCGCGCCCGAGATTCAGCCGCTCCCAGTTGGTGAAATCGGCTTTACCGGCGCAACGGCGATAAACGATAGTGCCATTTTTGATTTTGATCCAACGCAAGATGTATTGTTATTTGATGGAGAACCGGTCAATGAAAATGGCCTGCCCCAAGATGTGCAAGCGTTTAAAAACACCGATGGAGATACAGTTGTTCAGTTTAAAAATGGCGAAACCCAAACCCTGCACGGCGCGTCATATGACGATTTCTTGGATTTCATTGATACCATCAGCATAAACGCCGCCGCAGATACAATGATTGCCCCGCCAATGGTGCCCGAAGAAATCGAGCCGGATTTCGACACAGATGATTTCATTGATGACGGCGATAGTAAAACGCTTCCGGTTTTTCAATTCAATCCAGACGCGCAAGTCGATGCCTTCGACGACAGCGATGACGCTGATGATGTGGACAATATATTTGTATTCTAAGGCCTTAGCCTAAAAAAAAGGCCACCCGAAGGCGGCCTTTTATGTTCACTATTTCAGAAAACCTTAGGATTCTTCAAGCGCCTCGATGGCTTTCTCAAGTTCTTCTTTGCTGACTTCTTTTTCCGTAACAGACGCCAGTTCAAACGCGTAATCTACAACTTTGTCTTCAAACAAAGGCGCGCGCAACTGTTGCTGCATTTGGGCATTTTTCTGAACAAATTCAAAGAATTCACGCTCTTGGCCCGGATACTGGCGCGCCTGTTCCATGATGGCTTGCGACATTTCTGCGTCGGTCACTTCGACGTCGGCTTTTTGGCCCATTTCAGCCAGTAACAAGCCTAAACGAACCCGACGTGCCGCTAGATCGCGATGCTCGTCTGTGGTTTCAATTTCCGGGTGATCGTGGCCTTCAACATTCGGATTTTCTTCGTGCCACAGCTGATGGGCAATTTGGCCAGCCTCGGCATCCAGCAAGGACGGCGGCAATTCAAAAGAAACCGCTTTGTCCAGCTCGTCCAGCAAACTACGTTTCATCACAGCACGCGCCGCACCGGCATATTCTGCGGCCAGGCGTTCGGATATTTGGCGTTTCAGATCGTCCAGATTTTCGGCACCGTATTTGGTGGCCAGTTCATCATTGATTTCAGCCGCTGCAGGGGCTTTGATGGCTTTCACTTTGCAAGCGAAAACAGCATCTTTACCAGCCAGATTTTCCGCACCGTATTCCGCAGGGAATTGAACTTTTACGTCCAGCTCGTCACCCACTTTGGTGCCAACCAGCTGGTCTTCGAACCCGGGGATAAAGCTGTTCGAGCCTAGAACCAGCGGATAATCCTCGGCGGTGCCGCCTTCGAACAATTCGCCGTCAACCGACCCTGAAAAATCAATAGTGATCTGATCACCATCTTCGGCTTTGGCTCCGTCTTTACGATCTTCGAAATTTTGCGCGGTTTCGGCCAGATTTTTCAGCGCGTCTTCAACATCGGCATCATCCGGTTTAACAACCAGTTTTTCCAGCTTGATATCTTTCAATTCAGGCTGAGTAATTTCCGGAAGGGCCTCATATGACATATCAACAGTGATATCGTCGCCTTCTTTCCAGTCGTCGTTTGTCATTTTTACGTCGGGCTGCATCGCGGGGCGATCGCCTGAATCTTCGAAATGCTTGGCCATGGCCGCATCCACAGATTCCTGCATCACTTCGCCCATGATCCGCGGGCCGAATTGTTTTTTCAGCATCGCCATCGGCACTTTGCCTTTACGAAAGCCCTTCATTTCGACTTCGGGCTGAGCTTCGACAAGTTTGGCGTTTACCTTTTCGTCGATTTCAGCGGCAGAAATGGTGATGGAATAGGCGCGTTTCAGGCCTTCGTTCAGGGTCTCGGTGACCTGCATGGCAGTATCCTCATAACAAAATGGGCCGCACAAATTGTGCGGCGGGAATAGATCACGGGCTTTCTATTGCCGTGCGGGCACAGGCGCAAGGGAAAAGGCGGTATTTGCGCGATTTCAGTGCAGTTTTCAGCCAGACAATTTGCCATACACTTGCCATACGTAAGCCATACGCTTGCCATACAGCGATTTTTGGGAAAAATGGTGCGGGTGAAGGGACTTGAACCCCCACGCCTCGCGGCGCCAGAACCTAAATCTGGTGCGTCTACCAATTCCGCCACACCCGCACTTTAGGGTCTCAGGATTCCCTGAAACCTTGGGCCTTCTAACAAAGGTTTTCACAGGAAGCGAGAGCTAAAATCACGGTTTTTGGATTTATTTTTAGAGATTGATTCAATTTTAAGTGTTTATAAGCCACAGTTTAGCCTCAATTTGGTGAAACCTACCTAAATGGATAGGTAAATCTTAATTGTTATGTTTGTATTTTGGTGAGGTAAATCAGAGCGGGAACCGCCATGCAGAATTTATATGACATCGCCACGACCTGTGAAACAGGCAATGCGATTCTAGAAACCCGAAAAACCGGATTGGTTGCGGGCACATTGATCTTAACGATTGACGGGGCAATTCCTGTTGAAAAACTGACCACGGGAATGCGGCTTATCAGCCGCAACAATGGGTTTGTTACGTTAAAAGATGTGCAAATTCAATCGATTACAACGCGGCCGGTGTTTGTGGCTGCCGATATGTTGGGGAATAATCGCCCGAATACAGATCTGATGCTTGCACCGGATCAGCCTGTTTTAGTGCGCGATTGGCGTGCGCAGGCACTGTTTGACCGCGATCAGGCCTTGGTGCCGGTGCGTAATCTGATTGATGGTGAATTTATCCGCTATGCGCCGCTCCAGACGTTAACCGTTTATGATCTGGTGTTTGACTGCCAGCACATCCTTTACGCCGACGGGCTTGAGGTGGCGTCAGGGCAATGTTTGATGGAAACGGATCAATTATCCAATTTATTCAATACCTTAGGCAGTTCTTCGGGGATATCCTCGGCAATCAACCCTGCCCCATAACGAAGCGCACATTCCACGTGCAACCAAGCCGCGGTTTGCGCGGCTTGCATTGGCGCATGCCCACGCGCCATCAACCCCGTAATAAACCCCGCCAAAACATCCCCCGACCCCGCCGTTGCAAGCCAAGGGGCGGAGCGCACGTAGTGTGCAGAATTTATTGAACATCTTCCACTAGGGTCTGCAATCACGGTGTCAGCGCCCTTAAATAAAACCACACACCCTGCCCTTTTTGCCGCTTCGCGCGTTGCGTCAACTTTGGAATAGGCCGGCCCGCTCATTGGCTCCTCGCAGAGCCGCTTCGCTATGTCGGGAAACAGGCGGGAAAATTCACCAGCGTGCGGCGTCAAAACACAGCGATGCGCGCGGGTCCGCGCAAAGAGCGTTTCGGGATCATCACGGTATGCAGACAGCGCATCCGCGTCCAGAACCACACTGCGATCACCGGCCAGCGCCACCGGCACCAATTCCCGCGCGCGGCCCTGTCCAAGCCCGGGGCCTATGCATAAGGCATTGATTCGATTGTCTTTTAAGGCATCCTCAAGGGCTGTGCCATCTTCAACCTCCCGCAGCATTATCGCGTTCAGGTGACACGCATGTTCCAACACCGCCTCCCTTGGGCAGCCCACAGAAACCAC
>CAMZKY010000143.1 GCA_947311455.1 uncultured Marinosulfonomonas sp.
AGAAATCGACTTCGACAATGTCTTCGGGGGCCGAACGTTGGCCGCGATAGAGTTCGATATAGGCGGATGCGATCTGTTCTGCGGTGAATTTTTCAAGCAGTTGCGCAACGAATTCAGGGTCTTTGATTTCGGTGGCCTGAAACCCCTCAAGCAAACGCGCATTGTCTTTGATTTCAACCTGTTTGGCGGTTGGCGGTTTGCCCCAGTCAGCCTCAACCTTGGCCCAGCCTAACAGGCGTTCAGCCTTTTTGCGTTGTGAGACCGGCACGATCAGCGCCGACACGCCTTTTGATCCGGCGCGCCCGGTGCGACCCGAACGGTGCAACAAGGCCTCTTTGTTTTGCGGTAAATCGGCGTGGATCACCAGATCAAGGCCCGGTAAATCAATACCGCGCGCCGCCACATCGGTGGCAATACACACCTTGGCACGGCCATCGCGCATGGATTGCAACGCGTGGGTGCGTTCATTTTGCGACAGTTCACCAGACAGGGCCACAACCTTCATACCGCGATTATTAAACCGTGATGTCAGATGGTTAACCGCCGCACGGGTGGCACAGAACACCAACGCATTTTGTGCCTCATAAAAACGCAGCAGGTTGATAATAGCGTTTTCTTTATCAGCAGGGCGCACCACAAGGGCACGGTATTCAATGTCGCTGTGTTGTTTGGCTTCGCCTTTGGTTTCAACCCGTACCGCGTTGTTTTGATAGGTTTTTGCAAGCGTCGCAATCGGGCGCGAAACGGTGGCGGAAAACAGCAAGGTACGGCGCGTTTCGGGCGCTGCTTCTAAAATAAATTCAAGATCGTCACGAAACCCAAGATCAAGCATTTCATCGGCTTCATCCAACACAACAACCTGCAATTCAGACAGGTCAAGCGCACCGCGTGTAATATGATCACGCAAACGGCCTGGCGTACCCACAACAATATGAACACCACGATCCAATGTGCGCCGTTCAGTGCGCGCATCCATGCCCCCAACGCAGGATCCGAACCGCGCACCGGTTTCAGCATAGAGCCATTCCAGTTCGCGCATCACCTGCAGCGCCAATTCGCGCGTTGGCGCAATCACCAATGTCAAAGGCGCACCTGCGCGACCAAAAGACAAATTTTCATCCAGTATCGTTGTGGCCATCGCAATCCCGAACGCCACCGTTTTGCCCGATCCGGTTTGCGCAGACACAAGCGCATCTTTGTTGCCCAAGTCAGGATTGGCCATGGCCTCTTGCACGGGGGTCAGGGTTTCATAGCCTTTGCGTTCGAGTGCACGGGCAAGCGGGGTTGTCAGGTCGGATACTTCGGTCAAGGTTTTGTCTTTCGGATAGGGTTTGGCGCGGATTTTGGAATGCCACAGGCAGTTTCTGCCTCAAAACATGGGCAATAGGCGCTTAACACGCCAAAGGCAATCATTCAATTTAAGCAATTTGTCCAAAATAAGGGATGGTACCACCTCCCCGGTTCGAACGGGGGACCTCTTGATCCACAATCAAGCGCTCTAACCAACTGAGCTAAGGCGGTACACTGAGGGGGATTTAGCGATATGGATCAGGGTTTGCAAGGGGCAGTGCTTGAAAAAGTTCACAAAGATGCGTATCGCTGGCTTTAACAAATAGGAGCATCACACATGAGTATCAATTCCGAAAGCGACGTCACCACCAACCTGCAAATCGGCCCCACGACCGATGGTATGGTGCGTATTTATATCGAAGGTGACGGTGTTGACCTGCCGATGGATTTTTCCCCAGAAGAAGCGCTGGAAATTGCCGAAGAATTAACTGCGGCGGCCAAAACCATTACGGCAGGTAAATAGACGCCACATCAGGATCGGTGAAGCTGTGTAGCCGATCCGCTGCATGACGGGCGAACTTAACGATCAGGGTTTTGCGGCGTGCGGCAGTCAGTTTGGCTTCCGGCAGCAGGTGCCACAGGCCAGAACCTGGACAGGTTGGGACGTGATTTGCATGGGGTTAAAGTCCATAACAAGAATTAACAATCAAGGCTTTTTGCACGACGCTTACACTACGTTTGCAATATCGTAATTTGAACTATTTTCACAGTGCCCCTTGCGCGCCCCCCCCTCAGCCCTTACCTAAGAAGAAGGCGGGTTCTGCCTTTCTCGTGCCGGAGTTCAATTCCAGAGACCTTAAATTTTTCCTAGGGAGCTGGCTCTGTATGGATCGTGGTTCATTTACCTGGCGCCCACCTGTAAACTCAGGTTCGCAGGAATTTACGTATCTCCGACGGCTCGCGTGGGCCCGCCACTTTAGCGCTGATCATCAACCTTGATAGGAATTGCAACCGCGTTCATTTCCGCTTGCAGATCAATCACCAACGGATCGCGTTTACCACCGGTTGGATCATCCTTTTTCTCCATGCGCATAATCACGATCGCAAATTGCACACCGGCAAAAACCAGCCCATGAAACATAAACAGCATCACAACCGCCACCCAGCCCATATTCGAGGTCGAAACCAGATGCCATAAATTGGCAATATTAAAATAAAGCAGGGCTGAAACAAACACCGCGGACAGGCCAAAGCCAAAAAAAACATTGCGAATATAAAGGCTTATCAGTTTTGGCATGGCGCAGCTCCAATCTTGAGACGTTTTAAGTCTAACACAAACAAAACCCGATCCAAGCCCCAAAATGCCGCAGGATCAGAACGCCTCCGGGCGGGCCTCGCGGGCCATATGATCCAGTACCGCGTTCACAAATTTAGGCTCGCGGCCTTCGGGGAAAAATGCTTTGGCCACGTCCACATATTCGTTAATCACGACCTTGGGCGGTGTGCCGTCTTTCACCAATTCAGCCCCGGCAGCCCGAAATAACGCGCGCAGAGTTGGATCAATACGTTTCAACGGCCATTTTTCCACCAAGGCACGATCCGTCATTTTGTCGATAACCCCTTGATTATCAACTGCATCTTCCAACAAACGGCGAAACAGTTTTACGTTACCTTCCGCCATTTCCACGCCATCATAAACGGCGCCAAACCGGTGATCTTCAAATTCGACCCGCACGGAATCAATCGTTTGCGCCGAATGCTCCATTTGAAACAGGGCTTGCACCGCAAACAGGCGTGCGGCAGATTTCATTTGGCGTTTGTCACTTGTCATGTCGTGGTGTTTCCGTCTTGGTTGTTGCCAGCCATTAAAAATTGCTCGGACGCGGGTTTAAACCCGACTCCTTTGCGCTGACGCCCCCATTTGCGCGACAATGCCACCAGATGCAAGGCCGCAAGCGCTGCCTTTTTCGCAGATTTCTTGCCTAAAGGCTTTTTCGCCGAACAAATAGCTGTGCCAAGGCATAATCCAGACGCGCTTTGTTCAACCAATGCGCCAGAAACAACACGCCGCCCCTGCCCGGCGCCCAGCACGATATAACCGTCAAAATCCCCCGTCCGATGCGCAATCGCCACGGCAGATGGTAGCGCCTTAAGAGATGGCATCTGCACGGTTTGATAGCCGACACCCAAATCATCACAAAACGATTTAGTGTGCTGAACGGCACGCCCCACAGGCCCGCAGGTTACAATCAAAATCCGCACAGGATCGTCAAAAACAGGTGATTTCAAAGGCTTATCCATCATTTTACATCACCTCCTTCGCGAAATACTTCTCGGCTGAAATAGACCCGCCAAGCCCCGCAATCGCACACCAATCCTGTTCCAACATGGTTTCACCAATTGTCACAACCCGATCTTTAGGAATTTTCGCAGGCTTCAAGGCGGCCAATAGCATCTCGCGGCTTTTATGCCAGTTGTGCCGCAAATCAGGCGCACAAACCAGCGTGTCCAGCTCAATTCCGGAAATCTCTCCGATGTCGCGCATATTTTCCGTGGTTAACGGCTTTTGCACCGCGACCAATCGCCCACAACGCTCCAGCGCCGCAATTTTGGCCACACGATCCAGCGGCATTCCCCTGCCCGCTTTAAGAGCGCGCAACGCATTGCTGGAAAATAAAAACGCCACCACGTCATGCCCGCTGGTTGCGCGAATTGAGGCATACGACTTATAATCAAGCCCTAGCTCTTTGGCCCGCACAATACGGCGCCGAATGATTTCAATTGGCAAACGCGGCATCAATTCAGTGCGCGCCTTACTCCAGCAATGTTTGCGCCAGCCCGAGCCAACCATGGTTGGCCCATTGTTGTGACCGATCTTTGCTTGCTCTGCCATATCGCACGTCCTTTTCCGGTTACGATCAAAGTAAGGGGGCAAAATCCGATTTACCACCAAATTATCTCACAAAATATTCACTATTTCAGGCTATTACAGCCAAATCGTCATATTTTTGACCTAGATATGAATAACAATAATTGAATTCTGGGGTAATTCCGTAGATATTAAATCCAATGATCTCCGAAAACGGAGACGCGAGTAGTGTGTAGTGTAGGGTATTTTATGGGCAACGAAACGGGCGCAAACCGCCATTTTCTATTTCTACAAGGGCCGCATGGGCCGTTTTTTCACAAATTGGGCCGAATGCTAACGGCATCGGGTGCAAAGGTGTGGCGCGTTGGATTTAACGCCGGTGATCGCGCGTTTTGGTTTGGTGCCAAGAATTTCATTTCCTTTGAAGACCCTCAAGAAACATGGCCGGATCGATTTGATGCCATTGTTGATGAAAACAAAATCACAGATATCGTTCTTTATGGCGATACCCGTTTCATTCATGCCGAGGCGGTGAAACGCGCCAAGGCGGCAAATATCACCGTGCATGTTTTTGAAGAAGGCTATCTGCGCCCCTTTTGGGTTACCTATGAACGGGACGGCACCAATGGCCATTCCAAACTGATGGATATGACAGTCGACGCTATGCGCCGGACGTTAGATAACACCGAACTCACCTCCCCCGAGGCTCCCACCCATTGGGGCGATATGCGACAGCATGTTTTTTATGGCGCACTTTACCATTGGTTTGTGATGTTTCGAAACAAGGCCTATGCTAATTTCAAACCCCACCGAGATCTAAGTGTTACGCATGAATTCCGGCTTTATTTACGGCGCATGTTGATGATGCCCGCCTACCGTGCCAGCCGGATATTCAACACCTGGAAAATCACAAACGGCGGATATCCCTATCATCTGGTTTTATTGCAACTGGAGCATGACAGCAGCTTCCAAATGCACAGTCCATTCAAAGAAATGCCCGAATTTTTGGATGTTGTTGTCAAAGGATTTGCCAAAGGCGCGCCATCGCATCACCACCTTGTTTTCAAGGCCCATCCTTTGGAAAATGGTCGCATATCGATGCGCAAAGCCATCGCAAAACTATCGCGTAAATACGGCGTTGAAAATCGTGTGCACTATGTGCGCGGCGGAAAACTGGCACAATTGCTGGATCATACGCGCGGCGCGATTACCGTTAATTCTACCGCCGCGCAGCAGGTTTTACGCCGTGGGTTGCCCCTAAAAGTGTTCGGCGATGCGGTTTTTGCCAAGCCTGAATTTGTGTCAACGCAACCCTTATCCGAGTTTTTTGCCCGCCCCAATCGCCCGAATATGCGCGCCTATAAGGAATATCGTCAATATTTGCTTGAAACCTCGCAAATTGCCGGTGGATTTTACTCTGCGCGTGGACGTCGTCAATTGATGCGCCAAGTGGTGGATATGATGCTGGCGCCGCAAGATCCTTACGTGGCGCTGGAAACAGGAAACGCGGCACCGCGGCAACAGTTGCGGGTTGTGAATTAAAGCCATAAAATATGATCTATCTTTTCTTTCGGGATTCCGGTAGGTTAAGAAAAAAACTTGAGGCAGAACATATAAAAAGAGGAGACCCAGCAGTGAGCATCTTGGGTTCTAACAGGGTAAAAGCCCTGATCCTTGTAGCACTAGTTGCTGCAATTTCGTCGTGCGGTTTACCCCGTTCCGGCCCAAACAAGCGTGAAATTTTTCAAGGTTCCGTCCTGAAAAAGGGCGACGCATTTATCGTTTCGGTAAATGATCGTGTCACACGCGCCACGGCTGTAACGCCAGCTTTGGGTTTTTCCAAATCTTTTATCAATGCCGGACGTGTTGGTTCTGATACAATTCATGCTGGCGACGTTCTTGGATTATCCATCTGGGAAAACGTGGAACGCGGCATTCTAACCACCGCAGGTGTGGCCGCTGTTTTGCAAGACATTCAGGTCGATAGTGCCGGATTTATCTTTATCCCTTATGCTGGTCGCGTCAAAGCCGCCGGACATACTCCTGATGCTTTACGTCGGATCATCACCTCCAAACTGGATGAGCAAACGCCTGACCCGCAGGTTAGTGTTGTGCGCCTTGCCGGCGATGGATCAACAATTTCCGTGGTCGGTTCGATTTCCGGCCAAGGTGTTTATCCGATTGAGCGGCCAACCCGTACGCTTTCAGCCATGCTCGCGAAAGCCGGTGGATTGTCGATTGAACCCGAAATTGCCAAAGTTACGGTCATTCGTGGCTCTAAACGTGGGCATATCTGGTTTCAAGATCTTTATAAACACCCCAAACTTGATATCGCGCTGCGCAGCGGTGATCGGATATTGGTTGAAAAAGACACCCGCGCCTATAC
>CAMZKY010000144.1 GCA_947311455.1 uncultured Marinosulfonomonas sp.
TACCGGTCTGGGTGCCGATTCCGGCGTTGGCCGAAATCCAGATTGCGTTGGAACAGGCGGTTGCGGGTGTGACCAAACTGGAAGGCTATGATTTGAAAAAAGTGATGCGCACCGGCACGGTGGCCTCGCTTGATAATCGCAATTGGGAGCTGCGCGATGATTCCGGCCCCGTGCAACGTTTAAGCCAATCACGCGCTATTGCACTGGATATGGAAAGCGCAACAATTGCGGCCAACGGTTTCCGTTTCAGAGTGCCTTATGGAACTTTGCTGTGCGTCTCGGACAAGCCTTTGCATGGCGAATTGAAACTGCCCGGAATGGCTAGTGATTTTTATACCACACAGGTCGCGCGTCATTTGCACATCGGGATTCGGGCGATGGAAACCCTGCGCGATATGCCGCTTGAGCGGATACATTCACGAAAATTACGCAGCTTTGAGGAGACTGCATTCCTTTAAAAGTTGGCTATTTGTCGGAAAACGCAGTATTTTTTTCTTTTAGCACACTAATTGTTGTGTCTTCCGGCATGTTTACGTTAAATACCTTGTAATGAGGCCCGAATGGTATGGGCAGAAATAGGAGACCAAATGGCAAAACCAATGACAAAAACCCAGCTCGTGGCCGCACTGGCCGAAGAAATGGGATCAGACAAAAAAGCAGCAACAGGCGCACTTGAGGCGATCATTGCTGTGATCACACGCGAAGTTTCTGGTGGTGGCGCTGTTACACTTCCTGGTGTTGGCAAAATCTATTGCCGCGAGCGTCCAGCACGCATGGTACGCAATCCGGCAACAGGTGAGCAAATACCAAAAGAGGCTGATAAAGTCGTGAAAATGACCATCGCCAAAGCACTAAAAGATAGTGTAAACGGTTAAGAATTTCGGGGCTTGTGAGCTTAGAGAAAATAACTAGGGTCGCCTGAATGGGCGGCCTTTTTTTGTTGAGGATATAAAATGGACATTCGTGCGATCATTATGGGTGTTAGTTTTGCCTTGATCTGGTCATCGGCATTTACCTCGGCGCGCATTATTGTGGCCAGCGCGCCACCGATTGCCTCGCTTTCATTGCGGTTTTTCATCTCGGGTATTATCGGAGTGATGCTGGCGCGGATGATGGGGCAAACGTGGCGGTTGACCCGCGATCAATGGACGGCTACCCTTGTGTTTGGCCTGTGCCAAAATGCGCTTTATCTGGGGCTGTTTTTCTATGCGATGCAAACCATCGAGGCCTCACTTGCGTCGATCATTGCGGCAACCATGCCATTGATGGTGGCCTTTGCCGGTTGGGTGATTTTTAAGGATCGGTTGAAACCAATGGCCATCGCGGGGCTTGTGGCCGGACTGGTGGGGGTGGTGGTGATCATGGGCGCGCGCATCGGAGGCGGTGTGGATGTGTTCGGGCTGATCCTGTGCGGGATTGGTACCGTGGCCCTAACGATTGCCACGCTTTCAATGCGCGGGGCTTCCAGCGGGGGCAATCTGATGATGATTGTCGGATTGCAAATGCTGGTCGGGGCGGCGATATTGGCTGTGGCGGCGGCATTCATGGAGCGCGGCACGGTGACAATGACGTGGCCATTGATCTGGGCGTTTATCTATACCACCCTTGCGCCCGGGTTGCTGGCCACATGGATCTGGTTTGCATTGGTTGAACGGATCGGCGCGGTGCGCGCCGCTACCTTTCATTTCCTTAATCCGTTTTTTGGTGTGGCGATTGCAGCGGTGATGCTGGGCGAAGTGATACGCGTGAATGATGTGATCGGGGTGATCATTATTGCTGGCGGGATTTTGGCGGTGCAACTATCCAAACAAGAGCCGAAAAAAAAGCTAACTGGTTTGTGACCGGCCGCGAGATGACAAGTGATGCGCGCGCGTTCATAACGGGACCATGGAATTATTACTTGGATATGGCGCAGGCCTCTTAACCCTGATTAACCCCTGCGTTTTGTCGGGTCTAGCCAAAAAGGAATTGGCAGCGGGCAAAGTGGTATTTTTAGACTTTAGTGCCACATGGTGCAGCACCTGCAAAGCCCAAGATCGAGTGATGCTGAAGCTGCGCGAAGAAAATTCGGATTACGACGCCAACATTTCCTTTATCAAAGTGGATTGGGATGAGTATGGCGATGGCAATCTGTCAAACGAATTGCGCATTCCGCGCCGTTCAACCCTTGTGGTGTTGAAGGGCAACAAAGAGCTGGGCCGTGTTGTTGCGGGCACGTCGCGCAAACAGATCAAGAAATTGATGGATACGGCGCTTAAGGCTGCCAAAGCGTAAGTCAGGTAAAGGGGATGCTTTGCATCACTTGGTAATTTGCGCCCTCGACGGGGCGCGATGCCGGCGGCGCGGATATTTAAGAAAAGAAGAAAGGCGAGCCGGGGGTGATTTTCATGTCCAGCTCTTTTGATAGGGTGTCCAGGTAGGTGTGCATAATTTTGCAACGGGAATGGGCAAGGGTTTTGCCGGTTTTGGTGGTCATTTGATCGGGCAGGCGGAGCAGTTTTAGCGGCCAGTGATCCAGCGCGAATTCTTTGTCATTTAGCGGGCGATTTTGGGCAAAAGGATCGTTTGGGTCGAAAAGCGGGCGGTTTAGAGCGCCGGAGACGGCGAAGGTGCGGGCGATGCCGATGGCGCCCAGTGCGTCGATGCGGTCGGCGTCTTGAATGATTTTGGCCTCAAGGGTTGTGGGAGCGATTTTGGCGCTGAAGCTGTGGGCTTCTATGGCGTGCAGGATGTGGGTGATTTCATTTACGGTGAAATTCAGGTTCTCTAGAATAGGCCTTGCGGCGGCGGCGGATTGTTTTGAGGCGGCGCTGCGGTTCGGGTGGTTTTTTGGCAGATTTACAAGATCATGCAGATAGGCAGCGGCGATCAGGATGCGTTGGCTGCCCGTGTTTTCGCCTATGGAGATGTGGCGTGCATTGTTCCAGACACGGTGAAGATGGGTGATGTCATGGGCGGTATCGGTGTTCGGGTTGGCATTTTTGATCGCGGAAATCAGTTGATTTTGCAGATCTATCATCCGATTTTGCCGCGTGTGCCTTCGCCGATTTGGCCGCGATGCAGCAACAGGTGATCAAGGATCACGCAGGCCATCATCGCCTCGCCCACGGGAACGGCGCGGATGCCGACGCAGGGATCATGGCGGCCTTTGGTGATAATTTCGGTATTTTCGCCGGATTTGGTGATGGTTTTGCGGGTGGTCAGGATGGAGGAGGTGGGTTTGACGGAAAAACGCACAACAATGTCCTGCCCCGTTGAAATACCGCCCAGAATGCCGCCGGCATGGTTTGACGAATATTCCGGCCCGTCTGCCCCCATGCGGATTTCGTCGGCGTTTTCTTCGCCGGTCAGCATGGCGGCCATCATGCCTTCGCCGATTTCCACGCCTTTAACGGCGTTGATCGACATCATTGCGGCGGCCAGATCGGTATCGAGTTTGCCATAAACCGGCGCGCCCAAACCGGCAGGCACATTGCGCGCGATCACTTCGACGACCGCGCCCACCGAGCTGCCGGATTTGCGCAACCCGTCCAGATAGGTGGCCCAGTTTTCGGCGGCATTGGCATCGGGCACCCAAAACGGGTTGTTGGTGATTTCATCCAGATCAAGACGGGTGCGATCAATGCCATGCGTCCCCATTTGCACCATATAGCCGACAATTTCGATATCCGGCGCAAGGGATTTCAGCGCAGCGCGCGCCAGCCCCCCCGCAGCAACGCGCGATGCGGTTTCACGGGCAGAGGAACGCCCACCGCCGCGATA
>CAMZKY010000145.1 GCA_947311455.1 uncultured Marinosulfonomonas sp.
ATTTCGGTATTTTCGCCGGATTTGGTGATGGTTTTGCGGGTGGTCAGGATGGAGGAGGTGGGTTTGACGGAAAAACGCACAACAATGTCCTGCCCTGTCGAAATACCCCCCAGAATGCCGCCGGCATGGTTTGACGAAAATTCCGGCCCATCCGGCCCCATGCGGATTTCGTCGGCGTTTTTTTCGCCGGTCAGCATGGCAGCCATCATGCCTTCGCCGATTTCAACGCCTTTGACGGCGTTGATCGACATCATCGCGGCGGCCAGATCGGTATCGAGCTTACCATAAACCGGCGCGCCAAGGCCGGCAGGCACATTGCAGGCGATCACTTCGACCACCGCGCCCACCGAGCTACCGGATTTGCGCAACCCGTCCAGATAGGTGGCCCAGTTTTCGGCGGCATTGGCATCGGGTACCCAAAACGGGTTGTTGTTGATTTCATCCAGATCAAGACGGGTGCGATCAATGCCATGTGGCCCCATTTGCACCATATAGCCGACAATTTCGATATCCGGCGCAAGGGATTTCAGCGCAGCGCGCGCCAGCCCCCCCGCAGCAACGCGCGATGCGGTTTCACGGGCAGAGGAACGCCCACCGCCGCGATAATCGCGAATTCCGTATTTTTGCCAATAGGTTATGTCGGCATGACCCGGGCGGAACTTTTCGATAATGTCGCCGTAATCCTTGGAGCGTTGATCGGTGTTTTCGATCATCAACTGAACTGGCGTACCGGTGGTTTTGCCTTCGAATACGCCGGAAAGAATGCGCACCAGATCGGCCTCTTGGCGTTGGGTGGTGTATTTATTTTGGCCGGGTTTGCGTTTGTCCAGCCAGATTTGCAGCATTTCGGCGTCGATCTCGACCCCCGGAGGGCAGCCATCAACGGTGGCGCCAATGGCGGGCCCGTGGCTTTCGCCCCAAGTGGTGACGCGGAAAAGATGGCCAAAACTGTTGATCGACATTGCGGTGCTCCTTTAAGGCGGGTTTACCTGTGCGGGAAGGCAGGCTCAAGACCTACCTTTGGGGCGCTCGATCGCAATCAGGCCCAGTTGGCGGGCGGCGGCAAGGGATAAAACCTTGCTATCCAGCCCGCGCGGGGTTTGGAATTTACGAATGGCTGCATCAGTTTCTTCGTCCAGAACACCATCAATTGGCCCCGAATACAGCTTGCGGGCCCGAAGCGCGCGCTGCAGGCTTGAGATCAATTCGAAATTCAGTTCCTGATCGCAAGGCGTTCGAAACCACACCTCGGCCCGCTCGCGGACAATTCTTTGATGGGTTTTGGTGCGATAAATGGCGGGGGAAATAACCACGCCACTATCGTCGGTTTTCTCTTTTTGAACAATGACTTGTTCGGTAATTGTTTCAATCAGGGCAGGGGATGTGTCACGCCCCCAACATTGGCCCTCGATAAATTGCGGATTGGGAACATCGGCAACGGCATGGGTTAATTCAGGAACATCCAGACGGGTAACCGCTTCTGCATTGCCTTGCATACATGCGCCTAATGCCAGAACGCCAAGAATCGTCAGTGTTTTGCTAAAAGTCATACTGCTCGCCATTATTGGGCTTTGGTTTTGTCTTTGATACCGCAAATGGTAAATCCGGCCAAGGCTTATCCGAAATCTGCGTAGATTTGTCCGAAACTGTTTCTTTCATAGCCCATATTCCCAATCATAAAGCTGTTTTCAGATGCCATTGGAAAAAGGGGCTGGCAAGATTTATCAGGCTTAGCTAGGAAAAGAGGGAATAGTTTTTTCAAAGGATAACGAGAATGGCAAAGATTACGTATGTAGAACATGGCGGCAAGGAACATGTGGTTGAGGTGGCCAACGGCCTAACTGTGATGGAAGGCGCACGGGATAATAACGTGCCCGGGATCGAGGCGGATTGCGGCGGGGCCTGTGCCTGTTCAACCTGCCACGTTTATGTGCATCCTGACTGGGTTGATAAAGTGCCAGCCAAAGAAGCCATGGAAGAAGACATGCTTGATTTCGCCTATGAGCCTGATGAGGTTCGCTCCCGTTTGACCTGCCAGATGAAAGTTACGGATGCTTTTGACGGGCTGATTGTTCAGTTGCCGGAAAAACAAATATGATCAAACGGATGGTGCTTTTGGGGGCTGTGATTGGTGCGTTTGTTTCTGCATCTGCCAGCGCCCAAGGCATTGTTTCGGCAAAATATGCCGATGAAACAACACGTTACGACCACGGTATCCTTGGGGATGCGATTGAATATGGCACGCTGGTGTTGGATGTTTCGCATGGCCCGCGTGTAAAAATTACGCTGCCGAATGCGCGGGTATTTGAGGATATTGCACCGCGTTTGGTGGATGTCGATGTGGATGGAGATGCTGAGGTTATGGTGGTGGAAACCAGCCTGACCAAAGGCGCGCGGCTGTCTATTTATGATGAAAACGGGTTGGTTGCGGCAACGCCCTATATTGGCCGCACGCACCGTTGGCTTGCTCCGATTGGGGCGGCGGATTTGGATGGCGACGGGGTGGTTGAAATTGCCTATATTGATCGTCCGCATTTGGCGCGGCTGTTGAAGATCTGGCAGTTTCGTGATGGTCAGCTTGTGTTTGTAACCGAGCGCGTAGGTCTGACCAATCATAACATCGGAGATCGGTATATCACGGGCGGGCTGCGCGAATGCGGGGCGGGGATGCAGATGATTACCACTGATTCCGGGTGGGAAAATATCGTTGCATCGACATTTGATGGCAAAGACATTGCATCAACCGTGATCGGCCATCAGAACGGACAACAATCATTTAAGCGCGCCCTTAAGTGCAAAATGTAGGCCGTATTTCGACCCCGGAAAAGGGGGGCGAAACGTAATTTCAGGTGTATTGCAAGCGTATTGATTTGGTATTGCAAGCGTCGTGCAAATTTATCCGCGTTTCGGGAATGCAATATTGGGCGTTTCCCCGATGTATTCAGGCACAAACCTTCCCTAGAATACGTTTTACTTAACCACTTTGGTATTATTCAAATGGCGACGGAATACTTTTACCAAATTCGGATCAGATACAATCCGCGTGTCGGTCGCATCGGCTGGATCGTCCCCATTTGGCCAGGTTTCATTCCACCAGCTAAAGCCGATTAGATTGGGCCATTTTCCAGATAGAATTTGCCGCAGTGCCTTATCTGCCCAAGGCGCGGCCGGTTCCTTCGGGTTGCGCACATCGGTGCCGAATTCGGCGATGATTATGGGTTTCGCGTGGGCCATTTTATTAAGGCGGTGAATGGTTTCGTCGATTTCCGAGAATGCTGTTGGCTCATCTTCGTTGGGGCCTTGCATGGAGTAAAGTGAAATTCCCAACCAGTCGATATAGTCATCCCCGGGATAATATTTTTCCATCCGGTTCCAATTGCGCCGCGGCCCGTCGGCCCAGTTTACATGGAACACCCAGACGATATTGCTGGCCCCGTTGGCGCGCATCACGTCGATGATGTGTCGATAGGCATCGGCAAAACGTTTGGCACCGCGTTGTTTGCCGTTCCAGCGGGCATTCCACTGAAACCACTCTCCATTCATTTCTGTGCCCCATTCAACCAGTATCGGGGTTTTGAACCGCGCGGCGGCACGCGCCCATTTGGCCAGATCCGCATCAAAATTCCCCCGCGCAATGGCACGGGTTTTATATAAGGGGTCGGCGTGATCCTGTTCGGGATCCGAGCGCAGCATCAGGCGTATATAGGGGGTTGAGCCAGCCGCGCGTATCCATCTGGCCGTTTTGGCGGGAAATAATCGTGAGCGATACCAGTTGTTGGAAAAATAAACCCATGCGGGCCGGTGGCCGACAGTGCGGATATAGGCCTTTAAATCGGAGGGGATGATATCGTCTTCCTCCCCGCTGCGC
>CAMZKY010000146.1 GCA_947311455.1 uncultured Marinosulfonomonas sp.
AAAATATAGTTTAATGGTGAACTATATTCATTTTTGCCGGAATGTCCAATGCTGATTTTGGGTTGGCGTGGCTTGCAAATTCGGCTTAAGACTCGCACAGTGCATAAATTCGGTGAGAGGCTTAAATTGACCAAAAAATCCACAACAAGGCCACGCAATATAGGCAGGCCACGGATGATTTGGAAATTCCTGAGGTGTTCTTGCCCGGAATGTTTGAAACCAGCGTTGAATAAAGGCTTGCAATTGTTTGGTTTAAGTATAAATTTGACCACTTAGTCAAAAGAGGTTCGGTTATGTCCCTATTAAAAGCAGCAACAGATGTTCGTAAAAACGCCTATGCGCCCTATTCAAATTTCAAAGTCGGGGCCGCAATCCGCGCAGTGTCCGGCAGGGTTTATTCCGGCTGTAACGTGGAAAATGTGGCCTATCCAGAAGGCACCTGTGCCGAAGCCGGTGCGATTGCGGCAATGATTGCGGCGGGGGAATCCGAAATAATCGAGGCCTTGGTGATTGCCGACAGCCCGATGCCCGTAAGCCCCTGTGGGGGGTGCCGCCAGAAACTGGCCGAGTTTTCCAAGGGAGATGTGAAAATCACCATGACAACCACCGCCGGAAACACCCGGGAAATCACTATGGCCGACTTGTTGCCGGGGGCCTTTACGCAGGCCCATATGGACGGAGAGTAATCATGGATGCACGTACGGTTTTGGTGAAGGTTCGTGAAAACCAGCCTTTGAATGACGATGAAATCAAATGGTTTGCCAATGGGCTTGCGGATGGGAATGTCAGCGATGCGCAAGCGGGCGCATTTGCGATGTCTGTATATTTGAATGGGATCAGCAAAAAAGAACGCGTGGCCCTGACGCTGGCGATGCGCGATAGCGGTGATGTGTTGAAATGGAATTTTGACGGGCCGATTGTGGACAAACATTCCACGGGCGGCGTTGGCGATATGGTGTCTTTGCCGCTGGCGCCCGCTTTGGCGGCTTGCGGGGCGTTTGTGCCGATGATTTCGGGGCGCGGGCTGGGCCATACCGGTGGCACATTGGACAAACTTGAGGCGATTCCCGGCTATCGCACCGATTTAGGTGTGGATCGTCTGCGTGAAATTGTTGGCGATATTGGCTGTTCCATCGTTAGTGCCTCGGGGCGGATTGCGCCTGCGGATAAGCGGCTTTATGCGGTGCGTGATGTGACGGGCACGGTGGAAAGTATCAATCTGATTACCGCCTCGATTCTGTCGAAAAAATTGGCGGCAGGGCTGGAAAATCTGGTTCTGGACGTCAAGGTTGGCTCGGGTGCGTTTATGAAAACAATGGATGATGCGCGGGCCTTGGCGCGATCTTTGGTGGATACTGCAAACGGGGCAGGGTGCAACACCAGCGCCTTGATTACCGATATGAATCAGCCGCTTAGCTCATCTTTGGGCAACGCACTCGAAGTAATGACATCCATGGAATGTATGACGATCGGCCATGTTGAATCGCCGATGGCACAAGCAACGATTGCGCTTGGGGGGGAAACGCTTGTTCTGGCCGGTATTGCCCGTGATGCCGCCGAAGGTGAGGCGATGATCAGCGCAACCCTGACCGATGGGCGCGCCGCTGATATTTTTGGGGCAATGGTTGCCGCGCATGGCGGGCCTTCGGATTTTGTGGCGAATTGGCGGGATCGCTTGCCAGCAGCGCCGCTGGTGCGTGATATATTCCCGCAGCAAAAAGGCCGTGTGCAACGTATAAATGGCGAAGCTTTGGGCTTGGCTGTGGTGCATCTGGGCGGTGGCCGTCTGATTGACGGGGCTTTGATTGACCCGCGCGTTGGCCTGTCTCACGTGGTGCGCTTGGGCGATGTAGTGGATCAATATACGCCGCTGGCGATTGTTCACGCGGCCAATCCTGATGATGCGGATCGGGCCGTGGCCGCGGTGCGCGCTGCCATCGAAATCGGGGATGATGCGGTTGCGCCAACACAATTGATACATGAAAGGATCGCGTAATGGCACGGGCATTTTTAGTGGTGATTGATTCCGTTGGCTGTGGTGGTGCAACGGACGCAGACAGGTTTTTTAATGGCGACACACCTGATATCGGCGCAAATACATTGGCCCATATCGCGCAGGAATGCGCGGCGGGGCGCGCCAATGACGGGCGTGAGGGGCCGTTAAGCCTGCCCAATATGGATGCGCTTGGCTTGGGGGCGGCGATTACGCAGGCTTCGGGTATACAGGCCGATGGTTTCGGGGCCACGCCGAGCGGATTATGGGGCTGCGCGAACGAGGTTTCAAACGGCAAAGACACGCCGTCTGGCCATTGGGAGCTTTCAGGCGTTCCAGTGCCGTGGGATTGGCACTATTTCCCCGACGAAACACCCGCCTTTCCGCAACATCTGGTGGATGCCGTGTGTAAATTTGCCGATGTTGACGGGATTTACGGCAATTGCCACGCCTCGGGGATGAAAATCATCGCCAAACATGCCGCCGAACACATGAAAACCGGCTGGCCGATTGTTTACACGTCGGCGGATAGCGTGTTCCAGATTTGTGCGCATGAGGAAACGTTCGGCTTGGACAGGTTGCTTGATCTATGCGAACAAATGGCCCCTTTGTTGCATGAAATGAAAGTCGGCCGCGTGATTGCACGGCCATTTATTGGCAATGAAACCGATGGATACACCCGCACCACCAACCGCCATGATTACGCCATCGCCCCCCCCGCACCAACCCTGTGCAACTGGGTGCAGGACGCAGGGCGCAAGGTTTATGCGATTGGAAAAATCGGTGATATTTTTTCAATGAGCGGCATTGACGAGGTGCGCAAAGGGGCTGACAAAACCCTGATGGGGCATTTGATGGATTTGGCGCAGGAGGCCAAAGATGGATCGCTGACTTTTGCCAATTTTGTTGAATTCGACAGCCTGTTTGGTCATCCGCGTGACGTGGCCGGATACGCCCGCGCGCTGGAATGGTTTGACAGCTGTTTGCCGGATTTATACGCCAAGTTGCGAAAAGATGATTTGCTGATTATCACCGCCGATCACGGTAATGATCCAACTTGGGTTGGCACAGACCATACGCGCGAACGGGTTCCGGTGATCGGCTATGGTGTGGGCAACAAGGAAATAGGACAATGCGGGTTTGTCGATGTGGGGGCCAGTGTGGCTGCTCATCTGGGCGTCCCGTCACAAGGAAAAGGAAAAAGCTTTTTATGAGCTGGAGAGATATTGCAAAGATCGAGCTGCACCTACATTTAGAAGGGGCCGCGCCACCTGCGTTTATCCGTGGATTGGCGCAGGAAAAGAATATTGATCTGTCGGGCATCTTTGATGAGGCCGGCGGCTACAAATTCCGTGATTTTGTGCATTTTCTAAGTGTCTATGAGGCTGCAACAGAAGTGCTGCAAAGCCCCGAGGATTTTTATCGGCTGGTTTTGGCAATTCTGGAAGAATCTGCCAAAAACGGGGTGATTTACACCGAAGCCTTTATATCTCCGGATTTCTGCGGTGGCCGTGATTTGGGCGCGTGGAAAGAATACCTGCATGCCATGCAAGAGGCCGCCGCGATTGCCGAAAAACGTGACGGCATTATCCTGAAAGGTATCGTCACTCCGATCCGGCATTTTGATCCGGAATGGTCCAAAGAAACGGCAATGTGTGCCGTGGAAACCAAAGGTGATTTCGTGGTTGGTTTGGGGCTTGGCGGGGACGAAGGGCAGAACCGGCCCAAAGATTTTGCCTATGCGTTTGATATGGCGCGCGAGGCCGGATTGCGTCTGACGGCCCATGCCGGTGAATTTGGCGGCCCGCAATCGGTGCGCGATGCGATCAATGATCTGGGGGTGGAACGTATCGGCCACGGGGTGCGTGCCTTTGAAGATCGCGCCTTGGTTACGGAACTGGCTGAACGCGGTATCGTGCTTGAGGTTTGCCCTGGGTCAAACATCAATCTGGGCCTGTTTCCCACATGGAAAGACCACCCGATTGCCAATTTTCGCGATGAAGGCGTGAAGGTGACAATTTCAACAGATGACCCGCCTTTTTTCCACACAACAATGATAGATGAATATAATGGTCTATCTAAGGCTTTTGATTGGGGGCAAGATGTGTTCAAAGAGATAAACACAACCGCCGCCAATGCTGCCTTTTGCGATGAAACCACCCGCAAGGCGCTGCTGCAACAACTGGAGTGATTCTATCATGCAAGAACATCTGACCGTCGTTTCGCACCCCCTTGTGCTTCACAAACTTTCGCTGATGCGTGAAAAAACCACCTCGACGGCGGTGTTTCGCCAGCTACTGCGCGAGATCAGTCAGCTACTGGCCTATGAGGTGACGCGCGAATTGGACATGACCACCAAGCGTATTGAAACACCGATTCAAGAAATGGATGCGCCGGTGCTGGCGGGTAAAAAACTGGCGCTGATTTCGATCTTGCGCGCTGGTAACGGTTTGCTGGATGGTGTGCATGATCTGATCCCTTCGGCGCGGGTTGGGTTTGTGGGCCTATACCGCGATGAAGAAACTTTGCAGCCTGTTCAATACTACTTTAAGGTGCCAACCGAGCTGGATGAACGGCTGGTGATTGCCGTTGATCCAATGTTGGCGACGGGCAATTCATCCGTTGCGGCGATTGATCTGCTGAAAGAGGCCGGGGCAACCAATATCCGGTTCTTGTGCTTGCTGGCTGCCCCCGAAGGCATCGCCCGAATGAAAGAGGCCCACCCCGATGTGCCGATTGTAACAGCCGCAGTAGATGAAAAGCTGAATGAGGTCGGATATATTGTTCCAGGGCTAGGGGATGCGGGTGATCGCATGTTTGGCACTAAATAAGCCATAGAAGACTTTACAATTTTCAACAATTCCTTCATGCTCCTGCATAGTTTTAATGTGTGGGGGCACATATGTTTGTTACGAGAGTTATCACAGCCATTATTTTAACCGCTGCCGTTTCGGTAAGTGCGGCGCAGGCGAGATCCTTGCGAAATTTGACTCCTGCCGAGTTTCCGCCATCCAGCTATACTGGCAAACAGTATGTCGATAGCAAGGGCTGCATCTTTGTTCGCTCCGGTTTTGGAGGCGGAACCACGTGGGTGCCCCGCGTGAAGCGCAATCGCACAGCGATTTGCGGGGCGAAACCAACATTTGCCAAAGCACCGAAACCAAATGCGCCCGTGATTGCAGACCC
>CAMZKY010000147.1 GCA_947311455.1 uncultured Marinosulfonomonas sp.
CAAACTGGAAACTCCCCCCACGATCCTAACGTCGCGTTTACCAAAGGCCGCTATTTTGATTTAGAAATTGGCATATTTGCGGAATGGTTGAAATGGCGGTGCACGGAAAAGTGGTAAGTATCAATGGTTTAGAAGAAAAAACCATGCGGGATTGGGAGAATGGATTTCTTTGGTTTTCTGATCCTGCGCGGATGAATAAACTGATTGCCGATTATGAACTTTATAAAATGATCCTCGAATTACCGGGGGATGTGATGCAAATGGGCGTGTTTCAAGGCGCGGCCCTGATCCGCTGGGCCAGCTTCCGGCAGATATTAGAAAATGACAGCGCGCGTAAACTGAGTGGATTTGATGCGTTTGGGGCCTTTCCCACCAAGGGTGTATCACTGGATCTGGATCTGGATTTTATCCATGCCTTCGAAGCAAAACATGGCCAAGGCCTTGCCAAGCGGGATTTGCAAAATCTGTTACTTGAGAAAGGCTTTAGCAACGTTGACCTTATTGAAGGTGATGTGCTGGAAACGTTACCGCATTATGTTCAAAGCAACCCTGCCAACCGTATTGCTTTGCTGCACCTTGATATGGCCGCCAAAGAACCCACCCAATTTGTGCTGGCCGCCCTTTATGATCGGGTTGTGCCGGGGGGATTGATTGTGATTGACGATTATATGGAAGTGTCGGGCGTGACCGAAGCAATTGATGATCTGATTGCTACGAAAGGCCTGAAAATCGAAAAACTATCATTTTCGGCGATGCCGGCCTTTATCCGAAAACCCGAACCGGTGCGAGGTTCGGGGGCGGGAATAACCCGCCCACCGTAAATTTTATATAATTGCTTCAAACAAGGCTTTGGTGTTTTCCGTTGTCATTTCAACAGGATTACCGCCAGTGCTTGGATCATTCAGGGCCATAACCGTCAGTTCATCAATACGATCAGTGCCGACGCCCATTTCCGATAATTTGCGCGGAATTTCAAATGAATCGTTGAATTCATCTACAAACTTGCAAAAGCCGTCAAAGCCCCCTGAAATACCCAGATATCCGGCAGCGTAATCAAAACGTTCGGCAATCACAGGCGCGTTCATTTGCAAAACTGCGGGCATACACACAGCGTTGGTGGTGCCGTGATGGGTGTTGTAAACTGCGCCAATCGGGTGGCTTAGGGCGTGGATTGCGCCAAGGCCCTTTTGAAACGCAGTGGCCCCCATGGCGGCGGCTGACATCATATGTGCGCGTGCCTCAAGATCATCGGGTTTGTCATAGGCGCGGGGCAGGTATTCTTTGACCAGACGCATGCCTTCAATGGCAATGCCCTGCGACATCGGGTGATAATGCGGGCTGCTGAATGCCTCAACACAATGGGCAAAGGCATCAAGGCCTGTGCCTGCGGTAAAGAATTTCGGCATGCCAACCGTCAGTTCAGGATCACAGATCACAATTGACGGCATAACCTTGGGGTGAAAAATGATCTTTTTCACATGTGTGACGCTATCGGTGATCACCGACGCGCGCCCCACTTCGGATCCGGTGCCGGCCGTGGTTGGCACCGCAATAATCGGCGCAATCGCATCAGAATCCGCGCGTGTCCACCAATCGCCGATGTCCTCGTAATCCCAAACAGGGCGGGTTTGGCCGGCCATAAACGCCACCATTTTCCCGAGATCAAGGCCCGATCCGCCACCAAAGGCAATCACGCCATCATGGCCGCCGTCTTTGTAAACTTGCACACCTGCTTCCAGGTTCAGCTCATTCGGGTTCGGATCAACTTCGCTAAACATCGCACGCCCAAGGCCTGCGGCCTCGAGCAGATCAAGGGTGTTTTGGGTGATCGGCAAATCGGCAAGGCCTCGATCCGTCACCAAAAGCGGCTTTGTAATACCTGCTGATTTACACGCATCGGCGATTTCGCCAATCCGGCCATTGCCAAAGCGAATGGGGGTTGGATAGTTCCAGTTTCCTACTAAATTCATAGGGTTAAGCCTTTTTCAGATGATAAGATTTAGGGCGTGTCAGGTTGTGATAGCCTATCACAGAAAGGCCCCCGCCACGTCCGGTGTTTTTGCAGCCCGTCCAGCACAGGCCCGGATCAACATAATCGGCGCGGTTCATAAACACGGTGCCGGTTTCCAGCTGCTGGCCAATTTTTTCGGCGCGTTCAATATCGTTTGTCCACAAAGATGCGGTCAGGCCGAATTCGCTGTCGTTCATCAGGGCAATCGCATCGGCATCGTCTTTGACGGGCATAATGCCAACCACAGGGCCAAAGCTTTCTTCGCGCATGACGCGCATGGAGTGATCCACATCCACCAGAATTTGCGGCATCAGATAGGCGCCGCCGTCATCTTCGGGGAAATTGGCCGGATCAATCAAGGGGGTTGCACCCGCGGCAATCGCCTCGCTGGTTTGGTCGCGCACTTCTTGGGCAAAACGCACGGCGGCCATCGGCCCCATGGTGGTTTCAGGATCAAGCGGGTTGCCCAGTTTGTAACCGTTTACAATTTCAACGGCCTTTTCAACAAAGGCGTCAAACAGGCTTTCGACCACATAAATACGTTCAATTCCGCAACAACACTGCCCCGCGTTAAACATTGCGCCATCAATCAAGGTGTCAACAGCGGCGTCCAGATCGGCGTCTTCCATCACATAGCCCGGGTCTTTGCCGCCCAGCTCAAGGCCAATGCCGGTGAATGTGCCTGCCGCGGCTTTTTCCATGGCGATACCACCACCAACGGAGCCTGTGAAATTGACAAAACCGAAATTTTTTCCTGCAATCAGCGCGGATGTGGTGTCATGGCCCAGAAATACATTCTGGAACACATCTTCCGGAATGCCTGCCGCATGAAAGGCCTCGGCCATACGTTCGCCCACCAAAGGCGTTTGGCTGGCGTGTTTCAGGATCACCGCGTTGCCCGAAATCAGGGCAGGGGCCACGGTGTTGATTGCGGTCATAAACGGGTAATTCCACGGGGCAATCACCAAAACCAGTCCAAAGGCCTCGCGCGCGATATAGCGTTTGAAACTGTCGCTTTCTTCCACTTGGATCGGGGCAAGCGCATCGCGGGCAATGGCCGCCATGTGGCTGGCACGTTCGTTAAAGCCGCTAAATTCGCCGCCATAGCGCACAGGGCGGCCCATTTGTTTGGCCAGTTCGGGCACGATCACGTCGTTCATTTCGCCCACTTTGGCCACACCGGCCATCACCAGTTCGATCCGTTCCTCAAGCGGGCGCGCGGCCCATTCCTTTTGCGCGGCCTTGGCG
>CAMZKY010000148.1 GCA_947311455.1 uncultured Marinosulfonomonas sp.
CACACATGACCTACGCAGACGTTTACCAAAGCTGGCAATCAGACCCCGAAGCCTTTTGGATGAAGGCAGCCGAAAGCATCAGCTGGTATAAACCACCCAGCAAGGCCCTGTTTGACGAAAACGCCCCAATCTATGAATGGTTCGCAGACGCCGAAGTGAACACCTGTTACAACGCCGTTGATCGCCATGTAGAGGCCGGAAATGGCGACCGCACCGCCCTAATTTACGACAGCCCCGTCACCAATACCAAACATAAAATCAGCTATAGCGAATTGCAAACCCGCGTGGCTTCCCTTGCGGGGGCTTTGCGCGCCAAAGGCATTGAAAAAGGTGATCGCGTCATCATCTATATGCCCATGGTGCCCGAAGCCGTCGAGGCCATGTTGGCCTGCGCCCGCCTTGGTGCCATCCATTCCGTAGTGTTTGGCGGATTTGCTGCAAGTGAATTGGCCACCCGCATTGATGATGCCAAACCAAAGGCGATCATCGCCGCCTCTTGCGGGATCGAGCCAAACCGCGTGATCCATTACAAACCCTTGCTGGATGGCGCCATTGATCTGGCCACCCATAAACCCGATTTTTGCGTGATTTTTCAGCGTGAACAGGAGGTCGCGCAACTGATCGAAAACCGCGATGTGGATTGGCACGGATTTCAGGCCAATGTCGCCCCTGCCGAATGTGTGCCGGTGGCGGGTAATCATCCATCATACATCCTTTATACCTCGGGCACCACAGGCCAACCCAAAGGCGTAATCCGCCACACGGCGGGGCAATTGGTGGCGCTGGATTGGACGATGAAGGCCATATACAATATCGACGCAGGTGATGTGTTCTGGGCGGCGTCTGATGTGGGCTGGGTGGTTGGCCACAGCTATATCGCCTATGGCCCGCTAATCCACGGGGCCACCAGTATCGTGTTCGAAGGCAAACCGGTTGGCACCCCTGATGCCGGCACGTACTGGCGGGTGATCGAAGAATACAAAGTCAAAGCCCTGTTCACCGCCCCCACGGCATTTCGTGCCATCAAACGTGATGATCCCGCTGGTGATCTGGTGAAAAACTATGATCTATCGCATTTCGAAACCCTTTTTCTGGCAGGCGAACGCGCCGATTCCGATACGATCATCTGGGCACAAGATCAGCTTAAGGTGCCAGTGATCGACCACTGGTGGCAAACCGAAACTGGCTGGTCAATCGCGGCCAACCCGATGGGGATTGAACATCTACCTGTCAAACTTGGCTCACCATCCGTTCCGATGCCAGGCTATGATGTGCAAATCCTTGATGAAGTCGGCCACGAATTGCCAGCCGATGAAATGGGCGCGATTGCAATTAAATTGCCTCTGCCACCCGGGACCTTGCCCAATCTATGGAACGCCGAGGAACGCTTTCTATCCGCCTATCTAGGTACCTTTCCTGGATATTACGAAACGGGCGATGCGGGATACAAAGATGATGATGGGTATTTATACATTATGGCGCGCACCGATGATGTGATCAATGTTGCAGGCCATCGCCTTTCTACGGGCGCGATGGAAGAAGTTCTGTCAGGCCATCCAGATATTGGCGAATGTGCGGTTATCGGTGTTGCAGATCAATTAAAAGGCCAATTGCCGCTTGGCTTTTTGTGCTTAAATTCCGGGTGCGATCGCGACCACAGCATCATCATTAAGGAGGTAGTAACGCTGGTGCGCGAAAAAATCGGACCGGTGGCCGCATTTAAACTTGCTGTTGTCGTTGATCGGCTTCCCAAAACCCGCTCAGGCAAAATCTTGCGGGCAACAATGGCAAAAATAGCCGATTCTGAATCCTTTAAAATCCCGGCCACCATTGATGATCCGGAAATTTTAGAAGAGATCAAATCGGCCTTGGGCCGTATTGGATACGCGAAATAGGAGCAGAAAGCGACATTTTAACTGATTTTCGCAAATTTACCCTTATTGGTTGCTTTCACTTGCGTGCGTTCTCACCTAAAACAAAACTAGAACTGCTTGGAGTCAATTTCGATACCAAGCAGTTTCTTGAGTGTTTTAAGGATCTGCATGACACAAAAAGACACCATAACTTCGGTTGATCAAGTCGCAGAAGATGATGAACAAGCACGCATGTCGCTGCTATCGCATGACATACGTTCTGCGGTGTCGGATGTTATTGGTGGTTTGCGCCTTGTTGATCTTGAAAGCCTGGACACCGAAACCCGGCTTCAGTTGGAACGCGTGCGCACCGCGGGGGAATTGTTGGCCCGCTTAACAGAAGAAGCGTTGTCAGACGTCACCGATTCCGAACACAGCATTTCAAGCAATCTTTATCTTTTCCGCCTGCTGCAAGACACCCGCCTGCGCTGGGGGGGGCGTGCGATCGAAAAAGGCCTCACCTTCGAAACAACAGTGCAAGCCCATGTCCCCCCCACAGTAGCAATCGATAAATTGATGCTGGAACGGATCTTGTCAAATCTGTTGGGCAACGCGGTGAAATACACGGATGTCGGCACCGTCACCATGCGTGTCGATCTGATTGATGATGAATATTTGAACTTTACCGTTTGCGATGAAGGGCCGGGATTTTCCGAAGAAGCGCTGACAAAGCTATTCCAATACCAAGGCCGCCCTGAAAACACCAGCAAACCCGGATATGGATTGGGCTTACATATCGCCAAAGATCTTGCCGATCAGCTGAAAGGGGAATTGACCGTTAAAAACCGGCCCGAAGGCGGCGGCGAGGTCACCTTGTCACTTCCTCGTTCGGCCTGGCATTTCAGTGCATATATTTCAGAACACGATTCCTTGCCGGATTTGAAAAACATTAAAGTCCTGATCGCCGAAGACAACGCCACCAATCAGCTGATCCTCGCGCAAATGCTGGATATTATGGCGGCAGAATACGAAATTGCCTCAGACGGGGTAGAAGCCTTGAATTGGCTGGAGCGTGAAACGTTTGACCTGGCATTGATCGACATCGACATGCCGCGCCTCTCAGGTATCGACGTTATGCATACCGTACGTGCTGGCCATCGATCACATCGCAATATTCCGATCCTGGCCATTACCGCATTCGTTTTGCGTGCCAATCGCGAAGCAATATACCAAGCCGGTGCCAACCGGATACTGGCAAAACCCATTGTAAACATCGAAGCACTCGGGCGTTCCATTTCCCTGCTTCTTGGACACGAGATTGATATCTTTGGTGATTTCACATCTACAGCCGACACCATGCCGCCTCCGCTCATGGATACAGACAGGCTTGACAATCTTTTGGGAATTGTTGGGGCGCAAGGTGCCGAAGAGCTTATTTCTCGGCTGATAAATGATTTATCCATTGTGCAACTGAATCTAGGACGGGCTGTCCGCGATAATAAACCGCCAAAAATCAGAAGCGAAACCCACATTCTTATTTCGTTGGCAGGGGCCGTCGGGGCCAACAATCTTCAACGGCTCGCCCATGCCTTAAACAACGCCGCGCACGAAGCATCTCAAGAGGATAATCACGAAACCATTTTACACCTTGGTGGCGAAACAAATCTGGAAATCGGGATATTGCTTGAAGCCATCCGGTCTGGATACCAGCAATACGGGAATGAGAGGCAAGATGACTAAATCTTTGTTACTGATCGAAGACACCCCGACGTTGCAGATGGTTTACAAATCCATTTTGACAAATGCTGGCTATGATGTGGTTGTAGTGGGCACTGCCGCAGACGGGCTAAAACATTTCAAATCTGAAAAACCGAATATTATCTTGCTTGATCTTCTGTTGCCGGATCGTGACGGGCTGAATTTGATGAAAGAATGCCTTGCAATTGATCCAACGGCGCATTTCATCGTGATCACAGCGAACGGATCAATAAACCGCGCGGTTTCCGCCATGCGCGCTGGTGCCTATGAATTCTTGGTAAAACCGTTTAATGATCAGCATTTTCTAAAAGCCATTGCCAACGCCCTGCGCGATTCCACCTCGAAATCAAATCCGATTTCCAAAACCTCGGAAAACATCGGTGGGTTCATTGGCTCGTCGGAAATAATGCAGTCTGTTTATTCAAAGATCAGCAATGTCAGCCGCTCGATGGCGACCGTGTTTATCACGGGTGAAAGCGGAACCGGAAAAGAGATTTGCGCCCAAGCCTTGCACGATAATTCAGACCGGGCGGATGGGCCGTTTGTGCCACTAAACTGCGGGGCCATTCCCGCCGATCTTTTAGAATCCGAAGTATTTGGCCATTTAAAAGGCTCGTTCACCGGTGCCATTTCCGATAAACTGGGGGCTGCCGCTGTTGCCAATGGTGGCACGTTGTTTCTGGATGAAATCTGCGAAATGGATTTAAACCTGCAAACAAAACTGCTGCGGTTTTTGCAAACATCAGCCATCCAGCCGGTTGGCGCAACCAAAGCCCACAAAGTGAATGTGCGGATCATTTGTGCCACC
>CAMZKY010000149.1 GCA_947311455.1 uncultured Marinosulfonomonas sp.
TTAACGCGGATCGGCCGCCGATACCGTCGGCCAATCCGCTGTGTTTTTCCTGTAAATCCGCGTCAAACACCGCGAATTTGATCGAGGAAGACCCGGCATTGATGACCAGAATGTCACCTGTCTGCGTGCCTTCCCCAACCATATCAGATTTCTTCTTGGCTTTGCATGTCATCCGCAGAAATGCCGGCCACTTCAACTGGCGTTGTCATGGCGTCACGGCGGAAGGGTTCGCCCATTTCCTGATTCAGCATCACTTCGATAAAGGTGGTTTTGCCGTCATCCATCTGGGCTTTGACCGCTGTATCCAGCGCCTCGGTTAAACCGTCCATTGTGGTAGCAATCACGCCATTTACGCCACAAGCTTTGGCAATGCCCGCATATGACACGTTGTAATCCAGCTCGGTTCCGACGAAATTGTCGTTATACCACAGGGTCGTGTTGCGCTTTTCCGCGCCCCATTGGTAATTGCGGAAAATCACCATGGTGATCGCGGGCCAGTCATCGCGCCCACAGGCGGTCATTTCATTCATCGAAATCCCAAAGGCCCCGTCACCGGCAAACCCCACAACCGGCGTATCGGGGCGGCCAATTTTGGCGCCAAGGATCGCCGGCAGGGAATAGCCACAGGGGCCAAACAGGCCGGGGGCCAGATATTTGCGGCCGTTTTCAAAGGTGGGATAGGCGTTGCCGATGGCACAGACATTGCCAATGTCGGACGAAATAATCGCTTCTTTCGGCAAAGCCGCCTGAATGGCGCGCCATGCCTGACGGGGGGACATATGTTCGGGTTTGGCGGCGCGGGCGCGTTCGTTCCAGTCGATGCCTTCGTCTGTGTCGTCCTCGTGATCCATCGACGTAAGCGATTGCGCCCATGCGGATTTGGTTTGGGCAATCGTGGCTTTGCGCGCTTCGCGGCCTGCATCGCCTGCACTGCCTGATAATTGCGCAAGCAGCTGCTGGGCCACCTGTTTGGCGTCGCCTGCAATACCCACGGTAACAGGTTTGGTTAGGCCGATGCGATCGGGGTTGATATCAACCTGAATGATTTTGGCCTCTGTGGGCCAGTAATCAATACCATAGCCCGGCAAGGTGGAAAACGGGTTCAACCGCGTGCCAAGCGCCAGCACCACATCGGCTTTGGAGATCAATTCCATCGCGGCGCGGGATCCGTTATAGCCCAGTGGCCCGGCAAACAGAGGGTGCGAACCGGGGAAGGCATCGTTATGTTGATAGCCACAGCACACAGGCGCATCCAGACGTTCAGCCAAGGCGGCAGAGGCGTCGATTGCGCCGCCGATCACCACACCGGCCCCGTTCAGGATCACGGGAAATTTGGCGTTCGACAGCAATTCAGCGGCTTGCGAAATCGCTGCGGCCCCACCCGAGGGGCGCTCGAATTCAACGATGGCGGGTAGATCAATATCAATGACCTGAGTCCAGAAATCGCGCGGGATGTTGATTTGCACGGGCGCAGACAGGCGCTTGCCTTTGGTGATCACACGGTTCAGCACTTCGGCCATACGGGACGGATCGCGCACTTCTTCCTGATAGGCGACGCAATCGGCGAACATGCGCATTTGCTCAACCTCTTGGAAGCCGCCTTGGCCAATGGTTTTATTCGCGGCCTGCGGGGTAATCAACAACAGCGGCGTGTGGTTCCAATAGGCGGTTTTAACCGGCGTGACCAGATTGGCAATGCCCGGGCCGTTTTGGGCAATCGCAATGGCCATTTTGCCGGACGAACGGGTAAACCCGTCGGTCATCATGCCTGCGGTATATTCATGGGCGCAATCCCAGAATTTAATGCCTGCCTTGGGAAACAGATCGGATATCGGCATAAAGGCCGAGCCGATAATACCAAACGCATTGTCGATCCCGTGCATTTGCAAGACTTTGATAAAGGCTTCTTCTGTGGTCATTTTCATTGGGCAATTCCCTTTTTATAACGATGTCTGGGTGGCAGTGAGGCCCTAAAATCGGGGCGTGCTGTTGCACGAGCATTAGGAGGACAGGCAAAGCCAGAATAGGGCCAGTTGAAAAATCAGTATGAGTCCAGATATCACGTTTTGGAATGGATTCTCACTGTGTCTGACAAAACCTTTCCCAGAATCGCGCGTAAGTGATAGCATGACCGAACGGAATACAATTTCTGGGGAGGAATTATGCGCACAATCGGAATTTTGGGGGGCATGGGCCCGGAGGCAACACGCGAATTGATGGCGCGCATTACCGATGCTGTGGACGCCAAAAAAGAAAGCGATCATGTGCCGCTTTTGGTGGATATGAACACCCAGGTTCCCTGCCGCAATGCCGCCGTTTTTGAGGAAGGCAGTGATGATCCAACCCCTGTTTTGGTTGAAATGGCCACACGTCTGGAAAAATCCGGTGCCAAAGCACTGGCCATGCCGTGCAATACCGCGCATCATTTTGCCGCCGCGATCACCGAGGCTGTGGGTATACCGTTTATTGATATGGTCGATGTCGCCGCCAAAGCGGCGTTTAATGTGATGGGCAAAGGTGGCAAGGTGGGCGTTCTTGGCTCAACCACATTGCAAAAAATGCAATTGTTTGATGAGCCGCTGGCAGAACTGGATTGCGATGTGATTTATCCCAAGGATCAACAGATCTTGCTGGAAACAATCAAATCAATCAAATCACGCGGCGTGACGCGTGCGGCGCGTTCGATCCTGCAACGGGCCTCGCATGATTTGCTGTGGCAAGGGGCCTCGGTGCAAATCATGGCCTGCACCGAATTTTCACTGGTGAACAACGCGCTGGATGTCGGGGTTGTCGGGGTGGATCCGATGAATGAGCTGGTGCGCGAAATCGTGCGTCACTCAAAAGGTGAAGTCACTGCGTGACCACCGTTGATCCGACGCAGCGTTTAATTGCATTTTCCCACGAGTTGGATTGGCGGGATGTTCCGCCGGAGACACGTGAAATCCTGAAACTGTCTTTACTGGATTGGCTTGCCGTCGGGCGGGCCGGCATTGGTGAACCTGTCAGCGGGATTATGCGTGATACGGGGCTGGCCGAGGGCGGCAAACCCGTGGCGTCAGTATTCGGGTTGGCTGAAAAACTGCCCACCCGCATGGCAGCCCTGATCAATGGCACCACCAGCCACGCGCTTGATTATGACGACACGCATTTCCTGCATATCGGCCACCCCGGCGTGGTGATTTTTTCGTCGGTCATAGCCGTAGCGCAGCAGATGAATGCCACGGGTCAACAGATGCTTGAGGCGGCATTGATCGGGTTCGAAACAAGTATTCGCATCGGCCACTGGTTGGGGCGCGCCCATTATCAGGCTGGATTTCACATGACGGCCACGGCCGGCAGTTTTGGTGCCGTGCTTGGTGTTGGGCGATTGCTGGGGCTAGATAATGTGCAAATGCAAAATGCTTTGGGTTTGGCCTCCACACGCGCCAGCGGCCTGAAAGCACAATTCGGCACCATGGGCAAACCGTATAATGCGGGGTTGGCGGCGGCAAACGGGGTAGAAGCGGCGATGCTTGCCAAGGCTGGTATGGTCTCGGATGCGAGCGGTTTGACCCGTTTTTCCCAAACCCATTGCGGCGAAAATATTGATCCTGAAACGGTTTTGCGCGGGCTGGGATCACGGTTTGTTATCGATCAAATCAGCCATAAATTTCATGCCTGCTGCCACGGCACGCACGCCACACTCGAGGCTTTGGCGCTTATTCCGGTTGAGGCAAGCGAGGTCACGCAGGTGAATGTGACGGTGCACCCGCGCTGGTTAACGGTGTGCAACAAACCTGCCCCCAAGACGGGTCTTGAAGCGAAATTCAGCTATCGACTATGCGTGGCCATGGCGTTGGCGGGGGTGGACACCGGCGCGCTTTCTAGTTTTAGCGATGCAAATTGCGCTGATCCCACGCTGATCCAGTTGCGGGATTTGGTGCAGGTTTCGGGGGAGGATGATTTGGCCGATACCGAGGCCAGGGTTGAGATCCTGTGCGGCGCCGATACGGGGCGCACAGCGCATTTTGATCTGGCCGCGCCAATCGAAATTTCTGCACGCCGCGACAAGGTGTTTGCCAAAGCCCGCGCCCTTTTGCCAAATGGAGCGCCGGATAATCAAGACGAATTCCCCCCGCCGGGTGGCAATTTCGATTTAAGCGATATCGAAAAATGGATGCAGATTTAATCTAATTCAGTGCACCGCTGACCAAGCCTTACGGCCTTCTTCGCCAACCATTCCCCCACAAAGCGCCTATTCGAAATGCCATTTTTCCTGTGCATTTTCAACACCATTCTCTATTTCCATTATTCCGGAATAATGGAAATAGAATCCACCAAAAATCGGCAGCCATTTTTAGACATAACCCATTGATATTACCAATATTTTTTAGGTACTGACTGCCGAATCCGCGCGTCAATCTTGCGGGGTGACCATCCGGTTAGCTTGCCCAAAGTCACCGCTTCTTCACGCAAACGGCGGCGCACATCAACGATATAAGGCTTGGCCTCTTGGCATTGCATCTTGCCTGTTGCCGGATATTGCAGCACATAACGCCCTTGGAAATTCTCGCGGTTTTTCGTAACTTTCAACATCAAATCTTGGTGGAAATTATGCGCCGAATAGCGCAGGTGCAAACGGGTCACAAACACGTCTTGGCCGGGATTGTTGCCACTTTTAAGCCAATCCACCCCCAGCTCTTTCAACTCTTTCGAGGACAGCGGATCAGCCGCGCAAGGATCACACCACGCCATATCCCACGCATATTCAATCAGCACACCGGAACGCGCATCAGCCTTGGCAAAAGCCGCCTTGTAAAATGCTGGAAACATATCTTTGACAAATACCGGAATATTCATATTTGACGGGATTTCACGGCTGGAATCATTGGTTGTCACCACGCGGCCTTTGCGTGTCAGGGTCAGCAGCAACAAATCCTGCTCGCCTGTTGAA
>CAMZKY010000150.1 GCA_947311455.1 uncultured Marinosulfonomonas sp.
GATGATCCGGTTAAGAAATACGATCTCTCCGCGCTTAAATTGCTGGGCACGGTTGGCGAACCGATCAATCCCGAGGCATGGAATTGGTATAATGATGTGATTGGCGGGGGCAAATTGCCCATTGTTGACACATGGTGGCAAACCGAAACCGGCGGTCATATGCTCACCCCGTTGCCCGGGGCGACCGCCACCAAACCCGGATCGGCCACCTTGCCGTTCTTTGGTGTTAAACCTGTTGTTCTGGAACCAACTTCGGGCGAAGAAATTCCCGATGTCGAAACCGAAGGCGTGTTGGCCATCGCCGATTCATGGCCCGGCCAGATGCGCACCATCTACGGCGATCACGAGCGGTTTGAAAAAACCTATTTCTCGGATTACGAGGGCTATTTTTTCTCGGGTGATGGCTGTCGGCGCGATGCAGATGGGTATTACTGGATCACGGGCCGTGTGGACGACGTAATCAACGTATCGGGCCACCGCATGGGCACTGCCGAAGTGGAAAGCGCGCTGGTTGCACATCCCGATGTGGCCGAAGCCGCTGTTGTTGGCTATCCTCACAAAATCAAGGGCCAAGGCATCTATGCCTATGTCACCCTGATGTACGGTATCGAGCCTACGGATGAATTGAAAAAAGATCTGGAAAAGTGGGTGCGCACCGAAATCGGCCCAATTGCCAAACCCGATCTTATTCAATGGGCCCCCGGCCTGCCAAAAACCCGCAGTGGTAAAATCATGCGCCGCATCCTGCGTAAAATCGCCGAAAATGATTACGGTGCACTTGGCGATACCTCAACATTGGCCGATCCGTCGGTTGTAGACGAGTTGATCGAAAATCGCGTGAATAGATAACAATTTGTGGATCGCGCCAAGGCGCGATCCACTATCCCAAAAGAAGGCCGATGATCCACACGATCAGGATCAGTGGGCCGCCTAAAATAATCCCTAAAATCAAAAAACCACGCCAATCTGGCCCCGCCGATGGTGCGTAAACGCCCATAACCGTTTTTTTATGTTTTCTCATGGCCTTATTAACCTCGAATTAGGTTTTTAAAGGGTTAACAGATATATGAAAATCGAATGGAATTTACAAAGGGATCAATGGGAAACCCTGTCCAACCGCGCCCACGCTCCGATGCAACAGCGCTGGACATACGGTGCAGTTCATCAATCTCTTGGTGGCATGGTCACGCGCGCTGCCATCTATCATCAGGGCGAACCGATTGCGATTTGTCAAATACTACACCGCAAAATTGCGGGCATGTTTCCCATTGCACTGGCAACCCATGGCCCCGCTTTCCTAAGGCCGGTGAACAGGAAAACCCGCACAAACGCCATTCAGGCCCTGCGTCAAAACGGCCAGCGTGCATTCACATTATTCACCCTTGACCAACACACGCCTGCATGGCGCAATATTCCACTGATGAGGCCCACAAACCGCGCTGTCCTGCCTTTGCAATCATTGGCCACAACACGGGCTGCACTTCATCAAAAATGGCGCGCAAGTTTAACCCAAGGCCTGAAAACCGGGATTCGCATATCAGAACGCCCTTGCGATCATAGCGATCTTGAGGCGTTGCTTTGCGTGGATCGGCTGAACCAAACAAAAAACAAATACACCGCCTTGCCCCCCATATTCATTCAAAACTGGCAAAAATTGGCCCCGCGCGAATTGCGAATATTTACCGCAATGCACAAGAATTCACCCGTCGCGTTTGCGTTATTCCTTATCCACGGCAATACTGCGACCTATTATTTGGCCCATGCTACGGATCAAGGCCGCGCCCTGAATGCCAGTCGCGTTATCCTATGGCAGGCAATCGAAAAATTCATCAAACAAGGGGTTTTGCAAATCGATCTGGGGGTGATTGATACCGAATTAGCCCCCGGGCTTGCGCGGTTCAAGCTTGGAACTGGAGCATTTTGTAAAACGGGTGGCGGTACCGTATTGGCCGTGTGATCATTGATAACACGCTGTTTTAACAATGTATTATCATCGACATGCACATTTTCATTTCCTTGATATTGTATAACCTCGGGAAATATGCGTTCTAAAGGGTATATTCAATTCAAGGATTTTGTCGGAGATCACAATGAAAACCTTTTTAAAAACCGCCCTATTTACAACGCTATTACTTGGCGCCAGCGCAACCTCTTCAAATGCTGAAGTCGTGAAACGCGTCAAGCAAATTTCCAATGGCGGGCATCTAAATGTCCGCTCTGGCCCCGGGGCGAACTTTAATGACATTGGCGATGTTTTGCCCGGCCAGGTGGTCACTGTGATTGGATATGACGCCACACAAAAGTGGGCCATTATTGATTGGAATGGGCAGGCGGCATATGTTTCTGCGCGCTATCTGATCGCCGCAAATGCCACGTCGGCCAACACCACCCCTCCTTCTCCGGCAATCAATGATGGCCTTGGCCCTAATCGTGTTACGGGGATTGCACCAAACGATGCGGATGGTGGTTTGGTTGTGCGGATTGGTCCCGGAAAATCATATTCGCGCCTTTTGGTTCTGCCTCAAGGCACGCTAATCAATATTGTTGAAATCAGCCCGAATAGAAAATGGTCGCGTGCGATATTTTCGGATGGTGGAACGGGCTGGATGCGCAATAAATATCTGGCGGCACAAAATCCTGCACCGATGCCTCAGCCGCCTATTTCAACGTCTCTTGGCGCATTGCCGAACATATTCACCGTCATTGATGTGCCTGCAAATGATGTGCTTTGGGTGCGCGACGCCCCAAACGGGACGGCTTCCAAAATTGGCGGGCTTGCACCAAATGCGATCGTAGCGGTTTTGGAACCGGCACAGGGCAACTGGGCCAAAGTATCAATTCCGGGAAAGAATGGCTTTGTAAACACACGATATTTAACCCAAGGAGGCGGCACCACAGTAAGCACAGGCATGCAAACCGGGCTGGTATGTGCAGGCACAGAACCGTTTTGGCAATTCAATATTGCCGCAGACGGGCGCACGCGCTTTCAGGATATCGGGAACGGCGCATCACCGGTTTTTTCCAATCTTTCCGCAGTCAATGGCTTTGGCTTTACGGCCAGCTATCCGTTTGATTTTCAAACCGCCAATGTGGTGGGCAAACTGGATCGGCAGCTTTGTTCGGATGGGATGTCGGATCTAAGCTATCCGTTTTCTTTGCAACTGGACACCCCTTTAGGGGGCCGTATGCGCACCGTTTACGGGTGTTGCTCATTGCAATAGGGCCATCATTGAAAAGGCGGGGAATGACCCCGCCTTCGTGATTTATTTAATATTGAAAACGATGGTCACCGATGCACCAATTGAAACCTCGCCAGCCTCAACAGGCACTGCACTGCGGGACATCGCCATATCGTTCATCCTTATTGGATTTGGCCGCCCAGACGCGCTTTCCGAGATCGAGACAATATCGCCTAATTCAACACCCGCTGCCGTGGTTAACAATTTAGCCTTGGCGATCGCATCCTCAACCGCCCTCATGCGGGCTTGATCTTGAGCCGGGCGGGGATGTTGAAGCCCGAAGTCTAAACCACGAAAACTGTTGGCCCCGTTTTGCACCACAGCATCCAGAATTTCGCCCAATCGCTCCAGATCACGAATGCGCACTGTCACGGTGTTTTGTGCGACAAACCCAACAATTTCAGGATCTCTCCCGTTTGAGTATGACCGATTATCCCATCGAGGCGAAAGCGATAGATTGCTGGTTTGCATATCGCGCGGCGCGATCCCTGCGCTTTTCAGTTTTTCCATCATTGCAGCCAAATCTTTGGAATTCCCGGCCATGGCTTGCGCACCGGTTTTTCCTTGGCTAACCACACCCATTGTAATGGTCGCCATGTCTGGCACTGCTTCCACAGCCCCGTGCCCCGTGACAGTAATTTGCCTGAATTGTGTGGTTTCTTGCGCAACGCTGGGCCACGCAATCACAAGAGTTAGTAAAATGGCAATAATCCGCACATCTTTTCCTTTCATATTTTGTTAATCATTACTTACTTAGACGTCTGAGACACGCCGATCCTTGGGGGATGCGCTTTTAATTTGATTATTTTTACTATAGGCTCAGCCTGACTCGTGTGAAAGATGCAACCTATTGTAAACGTGCTGGTATCCATCCAATGAAACCAAATTTTGTTCTAAATCTTAGCCATGATGGTATTGGTGTGCTTCACCGCGCGATTGATGGTTGGCATCCTGTGGGTGATGTGCGTCTGGATGATCCGGAATTCATCGAAAAGCTTGGGTTCTTGCGCCAAACTGCGGCGTCATTGGATAAAAAAGGAATCACCTCAAAACTGGTTATTCCGAATTCGGAAATTCTATATACGGAAATGCAGGCGCCCGGGCCATCAGAGTCTGAAATACATGCACAAATTTCCGCAGCGCTAGATCAATTAACGCCCTATTCGGTGGATGAACTGGCCTATGATTTCCGCGTAACAGCGGATGGCGTGCAGGTGGCGGCTGTGGCCAAGGAAACACTGGCCGAAGCCGAAGCCTTTGCCACCGAGCACGGGTTTAATCCAATCTCGTTTATTGCAATCCCGACTGAATCCGCCTTCGAGGGGGAGCCATTTTTTGGCATGACGTCTAGCTCCGATAGTATTTTACAGGGCCTAGGCAATTTTGAACGAGATATGAACCTGATCAAAGTCGTTCAGGCCCCCAAGGTGTCTGAACAACCAGTCAAAGAAAAACCCGCCGCAATTCCAACGCCCGAACCAGAGCTAAAGGTGGCAGCCAAGCCGGAAACCCCGAAAGAAGAACCTGAACCCGAGATCGAATTGCCCGCCTTTTCGTCGCGTCGCGATACGGATTCGGATACACCACCAAACGCAACACTGGATCGCATTGATAAAATTGCCACCCGGTTTGCGCTTGCGCCGGATACGGCCAATTCCAAAGCGCCCAAACTTGGCGGAGCTAAGCGCAGTTCTGACACGCCCAAAGAAGAAGACGGGAAATCTACGGGTAAATCCAGCGCTAAAAAGGAACCAAGCCTTTCTAAAACAGCGCCAGAACCGAGCAAAATCGAATTAAAACCGGCCCCCAAACCGCCTGTTGCCAAAACAGATACCGCGGCAGACAAACCTGCGAAAAAACCGCGGCTGGCAAAACCGAATTTAAAGCTTGGATTTGGGCGCAAAGCGAAAGACGTGGAAAAACCGGCCAAAGTGAAAGCCGCAGTTATTCCCGCCGCACCAAAAAAATCACGCTTTAAAAAGAAACGCGTCAAAGACGTGGTTACAAATCCGGACGAAGCAGAAGCACTGACAGTTTTCGGAGAACGCAAAGGCGCGGAACAGCGCGGCAAACCGCGCTTTTTGGGCTTGATACTAATGCTGTTGCTGGTGGCGGTTTTGTTGGGGGTCGCATTTTGGTCAACTTATTTCCTGGATGATGTCAGCCGTCTTTGGCGCGACACAGATGATCCGCCAGCGGCCGTCCAAACAGCCGATGCAGACCAGACCACACCACCAATCACCGCCCCTCCCTCTCTCCCATCAGATTCCGTTTCTAGCGCCGTCGCCGCGCTTTCAGAACCAATCACTCAGCCAAAACCGATTGATCCCACCCAAGCGCCAACAGATTTGCCCCCATCAGGCACCGAGGCTCAGGTTGCTCTGCTTGAAGATACGACCGAACTAGAGCTGGAGCCGGAACCCCAAACCATTTCGGAAGCAGAGCCAAATTTATTCGAAACCGCCGCGCCGCAACCGCCTGCGCCAATCACGCCAGAAGTTGCGCAAGCTTTTTATGATGATACGGGCATTTGGCAGCTTGCCCCTGCGCCGGCATCCTATCCACAAGCCGATGAGATCCAATCCCTTTACATCACCTCGATTGACCCGAAAACCCGATCCCATGACGCCGTCGCGCTACCAAGGGTATCCTTGCGTTCAAATGATGTTTTGATTGCGGCTCCGCATTCTCCGGCTGCAGCCAGCACAAGATTTGTTCTGGATAGCCGCGGCCTGGTTATCCCGTCAAAAGAAGGCACGATGAACGCCGATGGTATTCTTGTCTATGCGGGCCCCCCCCCGTCCCGCCCGGGTATTCGCCCCGCAATCGAGCAGCAAATCACAGAAATCCCCGTTGGCCCCGATCCACGCCTTGCCGGATTTCGCCCAAAATTTCGCCCAAATGATTTACAAGAGCGCAACGAGCGCGCAAGCCTTGGCGGATACACGCGCGCACAGCTTGCTAAAATGCGCCCCAAAGCCCGCCCTATCGCGCCCAAGGCTGAAAAAGAACTGGACGAAACCCCGACAGCCCAAGCCATTGCCGTTTCTAGCCCGCCAAGCCATCGTCCAAAGCGTTTTGCCGCGCTGGTTAAGAAAGCCTTGGAGCAGGCTGCGCGCAGCAATCCGTCTGAATCTGCCACAGCAACAGTTGGCGTACCGCGTAGCCAAACGGTTACCCCGCGCATTCCGACCCGCGCATCTGTTGCCCGTCGTGCCACGGTTAAACGCGCGCTTAATTTGAGACGTGTAAATTTGATCGGTGTGTATGGTAAATCCTCGGCGCGCAAAGCCTTGGTCCGTTTACCAAGTGGCCGATATGTTAATGTCAAGGTGGGGCAGCGCGTTGACGGTGGCAAGGTGGCAGCAATCGGTGAAAGCACTTTGAAATATGTTAAAGGTGGTCGCACAATAACGTTGAAAATGCCTAAAACCTAGGCAGATTCCTGGTGTCGGTTCCGATTTGATCAAGGCGAAAAATTCCGCTAAAAAATTTGGCGCAACGAATCCATTATTCCGGAATAATGGAATCGTTTTCACAAAATATTCCCAATACAGATCCCTGCTTCATATAGATCAGGGATTGGCCGGTTGGCCGCAGCAGTTTGCGACCAGTTTGAACAAATCATGCAGCGCCCGGATTACGTTGAAGACGGAATCATCCTTGCGCAGGCCACCATTGGCATAAAAATGGTCTCCCAGGACGAGACCGTTTTAATCAAACCATTTGAGATTATGCTTGAACGGTTTTATCTGCCCCCCTGATTAAACCACCATTTCGCCGCTTTCGATTTCCGAACGTTCAATCGATTCAAACAAGGCTTTGAAATTTCCTTCGCCAAACCCGTCATCGCCCTTGCGCTGGATAAATTCAAAGAAAATCGGGCCAATCACGGTTTTTGAAAAAATCTGTAACAGAATACGGGTTTCGCCCCCGTCAACCACACCTTCGCCATCAATCAGAATGCCGTGTTTCATCATTTGATCCAGCGGCTCATCATGATCAACCACACGGGCTTTGCTCATTTCATAATAGGCTTTGGGTGGACCGGCCATAAATTCGATCCCGCGCCCTGAAATGGCATCGGTAGACGCATAAATATCATCCGTGCCAACCGCGATATGTTGGATCCCTTCGCCCTTATAGCGGCGTAGATAATTTACGATCTGGCCTTTTTCGCCGCGATCCTCATTGATCGGGATACGGATGCGCCCACAAGGCGAGGTTAAGGCGCGGCTAAACAATCCCGAATGCTTTCCCTGAATATCAAAGAACCGGATTTGCTTGAAATTAAAAATTTCGCTGTAGAATTTGAACCAGACATCCATATTGCCTTTGAAAACATTGTGGGTCAGGTGATCCAGATAATAAAACCCTTCACCGGTTGGATGAGCATCGGTGATCCAGTCAAATTCGGCATTATAGGGGCTTGCATCCATGTATTGATCGACAAAATAAATCAACGATCCGCCAATCCCGACAATCGCCGGCACATCCAGCGTTTTATCAGCGCCCGTATATTCCTTTGCCCCTTTTGAAAGCGCGTATTCCAGCGCCTTAGCCGCATCCACAATCCGCCAGCCCATAGATGGCGCACATGGCCCGTGTTCCTGCACAAACTTACCCGCAAACGAGGATTTATCCGCGTTCAGAATATAGGTTACATCCCCCTGCTGCCACAGCTCAACGGCTTTGGTTTTGTGATTGGCCACATGGGAAAACCCCATTTTGGCAAATAGATCGCGTAAATCCTGCGGGGTTTCGCTGGCAAATTCGACAAATTCAAATCCGTCGGTTCCGGCGGGGTTGTCGCCGGAAATGACGGCCTGTGGTGCATTATGAGGGAAAGGGCCCATTGTGATTCTCCTGTTCGTTTTGCCAAGGATAAGTCACTTTATGCGAGCTTAATGCGCATTTTCACTAGGGATTACCAGGTATGATGCGTATAATAACGGTGATTATTAATTTATCTGCGAGATTTCGTCATGCCTTTGGATCAGACCGACAAAAACATTCTAAAAGCCATCCAAACCAATTCCAGCCTTACGGCCGCTGAATTGGGCGAGCGCCTGATTATGTCGGCCTCACAGGCCGGACGCCGCCGCCAGCGGCTTGAATCCGAAGGATACATCACCCATTACGGCGCCCATCTGGACGCTATTAAATTGGGCCTGTCGGTGCAGGGGTTTGTGCAGGTGCAAATGGCAGCCCATGCCGAAGACATATCAAAATCATTCGCCCGTCTGGTGGAGCTGCGACCCGAAATCATTAATGCATGGGTATTAACCGGACAGGCCGATTATCTGCTGCATATATATTGCACCGATCTTTCGGCGATGAACCAGTTTATTCAAAGTGTTTTACTGGCCCACGATGCGGTTGCCCGCGTCGAAAGCCAGATCGTGATGGACGCCTTGAAAACCAACGCGCCATTGCCGGTTTAACCGTCAGAAACGCCCGCCTCGGCAAAGGTTGACATGCCGCTATGGCAGGCCACTGCCGCTTGCAAAATACCGATTGCCAAGGTGCCGCCCGAACCTTCTCCCAGGCGCATGCCCATGTTCAACAGCGGCTCTTTTCCGATCTGTTTCAATACCGCGGCATGGGCGCCTTCGGCTGAAACATGGCCTGCCACGGTGTGATCCAAAGC
>CAMZKY010000151.1 GCA_947311455.1 uncultured Marinosulfonomonas sp.
CCATATGTGATCCCTTTTGGCCCGATTTCAGCAAGAATCGAACATAACATCTGACGCCGCCGATGCCCGAGAGCAATGAAAAATGTTGCGAGATAATCCTGATTTTGCGTTGGCTTCATAGCCTGATCTCCATTCCTAAAATGCACTTAACTGTCCTACTCCCCTAGGATAGTAGGACAGTATTGAGATAGGATTAATCGCAAAGGAAACAGCCAAAAAACTAATCCAAAATCGGGTAATCGGTAACGCGGCAACACCCAAGGCATCGGCATCATCCTTTCAATCTAGCGGGAAAATTTATCTGAATCAGGCAAATATCACAGCCACAAAAAAACACCCCGAACCAGCGGTCGAGGTGTTTCTGCCTTGTTCAGGATTTAAAGCGCAGCTTCAGTAAACGCCGCCTTTATCCACTTTTTTGGAAAATTCGGTTTCGCCGCCTTTGGCAAATATCTTGGCTTGATCAACCCACTCGTCGCGCGTTACGCGGCCTTTAAAGCCCTCAAGGTTGGCATCAACCCAAGCCGTTTCATCTGCCGTCCAACCAGCAATCTGATCAAAATGGTAAAACCCAAGCTTGTTGCACAGTTTTTCCATCTTTGGCCCGATGCCTTTGATCCGCTTCAGATCATCGGCTTTGCCATCACGCGGGCCATCCAGCGTGGTTGGTTTCACGCCTTCGTCTTTGCCTTCGACAACACCGTCGCCATCAAAATCAAGGCTCATGTCCACGTCGGCATCCGCCACTGGTGCAGCCACAACAGCGGCGGGCGCAGCAACTTGCGAGGCACGACATGCCTCAAGATCGGCTTCCAATTCAGCAATGCGTGCGCTTTGCGTTGCGCCGGTTTCGCGACAGCTATTCAGATCACCGCGACAATTGCCCAGATCACCGCGCAGGCTATCAGCTTCACCAGTGTCGATATTTACTTCGCTACGGCGCCCCCAGATAATCCAACCCGCAATCAGGCCAACCAGTGCGGCCAACACCAGCAGCACCCAGATTTCGCCTAGCAAAAATCCCCATTCCTCAAACATAATACTCTCCCCTTACTCGGATACTTGTGTGGTTGGTGCATCGCCCGAACCGGTTGATGTTGTTTCTGCCGCATCTTCTACTGGCATATACCAGCGGATTGTGGTGCGGCGGTTGGCAGCTTTGCCTTCGTCAGTGTCGTTACTGGCAATCGGCATATCAGGGCCAAAACCTTTGGCGCTGATCAGATCGGCTGGAATGCCCCGTGCAATCAGTTCTTTCATCACCGATTGCGCCCGCGCTTTACTTAGCTTGACATTATAGGCGTGGCTTCCGGCTGAATCCGTGTGCCCGCCCACTTCAACGTGCAATCCGGTGCCATCCAGACATTGCAGCATAACAGCCGCAATCGAATTGACGGTGCGCACTGATTTTGCATCCAGCTGTGCGGATGCGGTTAGAAAGTTTACCTTCGATGCCGACAATATCTTGTCGGATTCCGCGGCACAGCTATCAGCCGTGGCGTCCATTTGTGCCTGAACAGGCAACCAAAACCCGCCGCTAAACACTTGCTTTTCGCCGAGAATGGTTTCGCGAACAGTGCCTGCTTCAACGGCAATCTTGGTGCCTGCCACAGCCACGTCCACGCTGTCACCCATGGCTTTGCCAATCGACGCTTGAACCTGCTCATTATCAACGCCGACAGCAACCTTGGAAATAACCGTGGTTTTGGTGCCATCAGACGTCAGCGAGAAGGATTCAAAATCAGGCAACCAGTCAGACATCACATTCAAACGTTTGCTAAGGGCAACCGCCGCATCCGTGTTGCCGATACGCCCAATTGTTGGCGTGCCGGAAACCGCGCGCAATCCGAGTGCCGAAGCGATGGCCTCGTTGCTCATACCTTTGGGCAACTTACCGTCAACAGAGGCACCTTTGATCTGATCAAATGCGATTGTATAGGCGGTGGGTGATCCATCATCCAACATGGTGATATCGGCATTCAGGGTATACCCGTTTGGCAAATCCCCAAGAGCTGCTAATGCAGCATCCCGTTCGGTGGGCGTTTGCGCTATACCTTTTAGCATCACGGCACGATCGATAATTTCAACCTTGCCTTCGTCCAGATTGGCCAAGGCATCCAAAGATTTACCCGCAACACCTGTCCATGCATCGTCAGGCACGCCTGCCGATGTCACAAGCCCTGCAACGCCTTTGGCGCTGTGCTTGGCCAATGCGGCGCGGTCTTCTTCGCTTGGAATATCACCGGAATAGCTTTGCATGCTGCCGCTTTTAATACTGCGAAATGTATAAGGCGACGAGATCTGCAAGATTGCCGATATGTCGGTTTTAACGCTGTAACCTTCGGGCAATTCCGCAAGTATGGCTTCAGCCTTGGCTTTTTCAACCGGAGTAGCACCACGCCCTTCAATCGTAAGCACGCGATCAACAAGGCTCATCTTGCCGTCTTCCAGAACGTCGAGCGCAGCAAGGCCCTGCCCCGCAACATCCACCCAATTTCCGTCAGGTGCGCCGTAAGCCAGCTTCAATTTAGCAGCCGCATCAGCCCCCATCACCGGGGCTAATTTTGCGCGCGCCTCATCACTTGGGATCACACCTGAAAAAGCCTGATGCGAGGCTGTTTTAACAGATCCGATTTCAAACGGTGACACCGCATCCATTGCGGATTTAATATCAACAACCAACGAATAGCCTTCGGGCAGATCCGCCAGCATAGCCTCGGCCTCGGCTTTGATCGGCGGAATAGTTGCAAGGCCCGTAACGGTAAGAACTTTATCCGTCAGGTTCATTTCACCTTGTTCCAATGTGGCGAGTGCGGCCAAACCTTTGGCCCCAACAGTTTCCCAATTCCCGTCAGGCGCGCCAAAGGAATGCACCAGCCCATTCGCATTGTCGCCAATCACCGCAGCCAAAACACCACGACCATCATCATTTTGCACCACACCCGCATAGGTTTGCCCATCAGGTGATTTTCTGCTTGATAATACAAACGGTTCTGCAAGGGGCAGGATCGAGGTAATATTTACATCCGCCGTGTAGCCCTCGGGCAGTTCAGCCAACAAATTATCCGCCGAATTCTTCTCGGGTGGCGTTGCCGCCTTGCCCGTCAAAACCAAAGCACGATCTGTCAACGACATCTCGCCCTCTTTCAGCCATGCCATTGACGATAGCGCCTGCAGCACCACATCATCCCATTGATCATCCGGCACACCAGCCTTTAGCTCAAGCGCAGCTTCGGCGCCTTTCAGCTCCTTGCCAAATGCACCGCGCACGGTTTCGCTTGGCACAAGGCCCGCATAGGTTTGTCCATTTGCAGATTTGGTTGATTGAAACACAAACGGCGATGCTTGTTCCAGAATCAACAGATCATCAATCACCACACGACGCCCCTCAAGGGCATCCAGCGCGGCAATCAATTTGTCATGTTCAGCCGCATCATTTGCATATCCGGTCACGCGAATGTCACGGCCAGAAACCGTTGTATTCACCCTGTGAATTGACGACATCGCCACAACAGATGCTTCGCCTGCGATGCGCGTTTGCATCCGCTCTGCATGATTGTTGTTGGCATAAATTCCAAGCCCTCCGACGCCCAACGCCAGAACTGCTCCACCCAGTATTTTACGCATTTTTCCCCCAACTCGTAAAAAATTAAACTGCGGATGGGGTATGCGTATTTTACGCACGAGTCAATTTCGCACACCATTATCTATGCAAACTGACGCAATCCGGCACCATATCTGGTGCCGAACTTGGCTGAAAGTATAGGAAATGTGGTTAGATAGCCGTTTTGCGGCTTTCTTCCAGATAGATTTCGCGCAGGCGCGGCGCAACAGAGCCGGGTTTGCCATCCCCAATTTGCGCCCCGTCAATTTCCACCACCGGCAAAACAAAAGTGGTGGCCGAGGTGACAAACGCCTCATCCGCTTGCTGGGCTTCTTCAATCGTGAAGCTGCGTTCCTCGACAATCATCTGCGCCTCACGCGCAAAGCGCAGCACGGCGGCGCGAGTGATCCCGTTCAAAATATCGTTTGAAATTTCACGGGTGATGATTTTACCGTCTTTAACGATATAGGCATTGTTGCTAGATCCTTCGGTCACCTTGCCATCTTCAACCAGCCACGCATCCTGACAGCCTGCAGCCTTGGCCATCATTTTACACATCGACGGATACAGCAGTTGCACGGTTTTAATATCGCGGCGCGTCCAGCGCTGATCCTCAACCGAAATCACTTTGATACCGGTTTTCGACGCCGGGCTTTCGGTGATGCCGGGTTTGTTCTGGGTAAACAGCACCAACGTAGAGGGGGTTTTTTCAGGATCGGGAAACACAAAATCGCGGTCGCCATCGCTGCCACGGGTAACTTGCAGATAAACCAGCCCATCGTCTATTTCGTTCACCTTCACCAATTCGCGGTGAATGGCCAGAAGCTCATCCATATCCACAGGTGCGGCCATGTCCAGCTCCGACAATGATCGTTGCAGGCGCACGGAATGGCCTTCGAAATCAATCAGCTTGCCACCTAAAACGCTGGTCACCTCATAAACACCATCGGCCATCAAAAAACCGCGATCAAAAATCGAGATTTTTGCGTCTTCTTCGGCTACATATTCGCCATTTACATATACTGTTCTGCTCATTTTCAATTCTCCTGTTAACCCCATCGGGTTTGTTAGCCCCAAAGGGAAGCGCTTGGCGGGTAGACACCCGCATCATCAAATTCAAGTGGTGTTTCACGGTCTTCGGCCAGCAATAGCGGCCCGTCCAGATCCGTATAGGCAACGCCCTGCGCAATCAAAGTTGCCGGGGCCATGGCCAGTGACGAGCCAACCATGCAGCCGACCATCACGCCGTAACCCTGCGCCTCGGCGGCGGCGCGCAGCTTGATTGCTTCGGTCAGGCCGCCGGTTTTATCCAGCTTGATATTCACGATATCATACTTGCCCTCAAGCCCCGCCAGCGTTGCGGTATCATGGCAACTTTCATCCGCACAAACAGGCACGGGGCGCTCCATCCCGATCAAAGCGTCATCATCGCTGGCTGGCAAAGGCTGCTCCACCAGCTTTACCCCCAGACGCACCAGATGCGGGGCCATTTCGGTGTAAACTTCGGCTGACCAGCCCTCGTTTGCATCGACAATAATCACCGATTTCGGCGCACCCGCACGCACCGCCTCAAGCCGCGCCATATCATCAGGCGTGCCCAGTTTGATTTTCAGCAACGGACGAAACGCATTTTTCTGCGCCTGCGCCTGCATGTTTTCCGGCGTGTCCAGAGACAATGTATAGGCGGTAATTTCTGGCCCGGGTTTTGGCAATCCGGCCAGTTCCCACACGCGTTTTCCGGCAATCTTGGCCTCAAGATCCCACAACGCGCAATCCACCGCATTTCGCGCCGCCCCGGCGGGTAGGGCGTCTTGTAAATCCATGCGTGAAATATCGGCAGGCAATCCATTGATTTCTGCGGTTACACTATCCAGCGTTTCGCCATA
>CAMZKY010000152.1 GCA_947311455.1 uncultured Marinosulfonomonas sp.
TCAACTTTGGAATAGGCCGGCCCGCTCATTGGCTCCTCGCAGAGCCGCTTCGCTATGTCGGGAAACAGGCGGGAAAATTCACCAGCGTGCGGCGTCAATACACAGCGATGCGAGCTGGTAAGCTCAAAGAGCGTTTCGGGATCATTGGCAAACGCCGATAACGCATCCGCATCCAGAACCACAGCGCGATTACCGGCCAGTGCCACAGGCACCAATTCCCGCGCGCGCCCCTGTCCAAGCCCGGGTCCTACGCATAAGGCATTGATCCGATTGTCTTTTAAGGCATCCTCAAGGGCTGTGCCATCTTCAACCTCCCGCAGCATTATCGCGTTCAGGTGACACGCATGTTCCAACACCGCCTCCCTTGGGCAGCCCACAGAAACCACCCCTGCCCCGATCCTGAGCGCCCCACGCGCCGCCAGACGCGCCGCGCCACCTTTGCCAGACGCACCGGATAGGATGAGGGCGTGACCGTGGGTGAATTTGTGATCAGCTTTGCCAGATGCCTTTGAAATGGAAATAACCTCAGCCAACGAATGTCGACTGTCTGCAACAATTGGTGTGTGGTGAATTAAAGATACATCCGCCATTCGCGTAATCCTGCGCGGTGATACGCCCCTCTTTTGTGTTTCACGAAATGCCCTAAGCCCAATATCTACAACTTTAATATGGCCGCAGGCCACTGGCCCGTCCCCAATAAAGTGGCCAATTTTCGGGCTGTCGAATGTCACAGTCAAAGCCGCAAACTTTCCCGAGAACGGTGTTATAGAGGGGCCGGTAAGCGTATATTTTTTTTCAACATCGTCAGGGTTGATCACATTATCATCCCGCCCGCTTAATACGCGCCCACTATCCAGGCAAAGCCCAGACGGCGCATCAATCGAAACCATTCGTGGCTGATAATTTTCGCCATATGCTCCGGATAAACGTCGGACAACATCTGCAATATCACCATGAATACCGCGGGTTAAGCCCGTTCCAAACAAGGCATCCACATATAAATCCGCATACCCGCTTTTGAAGTTCCCTGAATGTTTGTAGAATGTTTTAGACGTCAGTTTCTTTACCAAATTGTTTTCGGATTTAAACATGCCTTTCCGGGGTTGCACCCAATTTTTAAAGAGCTTGACCGCTTTCCACCTCTCATAATTCACCCGCGCGTCCGGCGGCAATTTTTCAGCATCCCCATACAGAAACACCTCAACCTCCCAGCCCCACTCCCTGAGCAACCGCGCCACCACAAAGCCGTCGCCGCCGTTATTCCCCGGCCCGCACAGCACCACCGCACGGTGCGAGGTCGCCGCCAGTTCCGGCCACGCCTCAAACACCGCTTCAACCACTCCGCGACCCGCGCGCTCCATCAGTTCCAGCCCCGTCACCTGCCCGCTGCCGATTGCCGCTTGTTCAATGGCCCGCATCTGGGCTGCCGTAAGAAGTTCGGTCATGGTCTTAACTTTCGATTCACAAAAGCCCAACAAATGTGCTCTCTGCCTATTTATTAGGCACAATACCTAAAATACAGCACTATGCCCCCTGCAATTCAGCTTATCAAATTGTTCCGAACAGTAAAACGTGATCTCACGCGCAGGTAACAATCTGTCAGGGGAGTCGCCACGCGATGAAAAAGATAGAAGCGATTATCAAGCCGTTCAAGCTGGACGAAGTCAAAGAAGCGCTGCAAGATGTCGGCGCGCAAGGGCTGTCTGTGATCGAGGTGAAGGGATTTGGCCGACAGAAAGGCCACACCGAACTGTACCGCGGCGCCGAATATGTGGTTGATTTTCTGCCAAAGGTTAAAATCGAAATGGTAATCCCCGACGATCTGGTTGATGGCGCAATCGAGGCCATTGTCGACGCGGCCAAAACCGACAAAATCGGCGACGGCAAGATTTTTGTGTCGACCGTTGAACAAGCCATTCGCATCAGAACCGGTGAATCCGGCGACGACGCACTATAGAAATCCGGCAGACTGCCTGCCACCATGCACAATTTAATAGAAGGGTGTAAAATGAACAACACTGATATGATCAAGATGATCAAAGACGAAAACATCGAATATGTCGATGTGCGCTTTACCGATCCGCGCGGCAAACTCCAACACGTAACCGTTGTTGCCGATTTGGTTGACGAAGACTTCTTGGAAGAAGGTTTTATGTTTGACGGATCGTCCATCGCCGGTTGGAAATCAATTGAAGATTCCGACATGAAACTGATGCTTGACCCTGCATCGGCTTATGTTGATCCGTTTTATGCCGAAAAAACATTGGCCGTCCACTGCTCGATCGTTGAACCCGACACCGGCGAAGCCTATGACCGCGACCCGCGTTCCACCGCCGAAAAAGCCGAAGCCTATCTGAAATCCTCCGGCATTGGCGATGTGTCCTACTTTGGCCCCGAAGCCGAGTTTTTCCTGTTTGACGATGTGCGCGTTTCTGTTGAAATGAACAAAGTGTCGTTTCAAGTGGATGCGATTGATGCGTCATGGAACACAGACACCGAATATGAAATGGGCAACACTGGCCACCGTCCGGGCATCAAGGGCGGCTATTTCCCTGTGAATCCGATTGATGATGCGCAAGACATCCGCTCCGAAATGCTATCGACAATGAAACGTCTGGGCATGAAAGTGGACAAGCACCACCACGAGGTGGCCTCATGTCAGCACGAACTGGGTTTGATCTTTGGATCGCTCACGAAACAAGCCGACGATCTGCAAAAATACAAATACGTGATCCACAACGTGGCGCACGCTTACGGTAAAACCGCCACCTTCATGCCAAAGCCGATTTCCGGTGACAACGGCACAGGCATGCACGTCAATATGTCGATCTGGAAAGATGGCAAGCCATTGTTTTCAGGCGATAAATACGCCGATCTTTCGGACGAGGCTCTGTGGTTTATTGGCGGTATTCTGAAACACGCCAAATCCCTGAACGCCTTTACCAACCCGTCCACAAACAGCTACAAACGCCTGATCCCCGGTTTTGAGGCTCCTGTGCTGCGCGCCTATTCCGCACGCAACCGTTCAGGCTGTGTGCGTATCCCATGGACAGAATCCCCCAAAGCCAAACGTGTCGAAGCGCGTTTCCCCGATCCGGCGGCCAACCCTTATCTATGCTTCTCGGCTTTGTTGATGGCCGGCCTTGACGGGATCAAAAACAAAATCGATCCGGGTGCGGCGTCTGACAAAGATCTATATGATCTACCACCAGAAGAGCTGGCAGGTATCCCAACGGTTTGTGCCAGCCTGCGCGAAGCACTGGACGAGCTTGAAAAAGATATGGATTACCTACTGGCGGGCGACGTGTTCACCAAAGACCAGATCGAAGGCTATATGGAGCTGAAATGGGAAGAAGTGTATGCCTATGAGCATACACCACACCCGATTGAGTACAAAATGTACTACAGCTGCTAAGGCCGTTCAGAACAATAATCCCGCAGCGTTAATGCGCTGCGGGATCTTGGCGCCAATTGGCGCCTTTTTTTATTTGCCTTTATTATTCTTTGGTTTTTTGCACAGATTTAGTGGCTTTGCTCTGCTTATCCGCACCTTTAGAATCCGTTTTTTTGGCCTCGGATTTTGGATACTCCGTGGTTTCAGCCACATCGCGCTTGGAGCCGGATTGATAGGCTTTGCTGGTGATGTCACCGCATTTGGCACAGGTATAAGTATCGACCACATCATAGGTTTCATCCACCCATGTTTTGATCAGGATTGATCCGTCTTCTTGTTCAATGCGCTCTTCTTTGGGATCATCCTTGACCCAGGTTTTGGCGCTATCGGTTTTTGAAATGCTGAACGCTGCGTTGCATTTTGCGCATTTAGCACCAGCAGTGCCCGAATTCACTGAACGGCGGAACAGGGTGAAACCAACCCCACTACCGGCCACAAGCGCGCCACCCCAACGAATGCCTCCGGATTGGCTGGACAGTGCCCAATAGATAATCCCAAGGACAATTAGCCCTGCTATCGCCCCCCATATCATTGCGCCTTTGATGATTTTTGAACGAATTTCGGATTGTTCTGCTGAAAGAGAGTTAGGTTTTGTCATTTGTTCAGTAATTCCTTGTGTAAAACCCAAACTTTACACAAAAAATTCCGAAATTTAAGCATTTTATTTCTGCCACATATTCTGACTAATAAGTCGTCCATGTGTGTGGCATTTTGCTTTGATACTTTGGGTTGTTTCGTTACAGGTTATATAACCGCAGATTCACCTTCCTTAAGGAGCCATCATGTCAGTTAAATTTTTAATCAAAACTATAACCGCAATTACTTTTGCTTTTTCCATTTCAACCACCAGCTTTGCCGCAACTTGTGGAAACACATCATCAGGTTTCAACACTTGGAAAAATGATTTTGCCAGTGATGCCAAACGTGCCGGTGTGGGAAAGCGTGGATTGGCGGCCCTTGCAGGCGCTACTTACGCAACCCGCACAATCAAAGCGGATCGCAATCAGCATAGTTTTAAATTTACCTTGGCAAAATTTCTTAAAGTGCGCGGTGCAGATACGATCATATCACAAGGCCGGCGTCGTATTGCCAAAAACCCAAGCTTTTATAAAAGTCTTGAAAAACGATTTGGGGTACCGGCTGGTGTGGTTGTCGCCATCCACGGGATGGAAACCGGATTTGGGCATTTTATGGGGGATAGCAACGTTGTTTCCTCTATTCTTACCCTGACATATGATTGCCGACGGTCGGATTTTTTCAAACCCCATGCGCTGGCGGCCCTTAAACTGGTGGACCGCGGCGTGATCTCTCCGAAATCTATCGGCGCAAAACATGGCGAATTGGGACATACCCAATTTTTACCAGGCAACGTGTTGAAATACGCTGTCGATGGAAATGGAGACGGTCAGATCAATATGAACAATTTGGCAGATGCTTTATCCAGCACGGCCAATTATTTGCGCCAAAAGGGCTGGAAACCGGGTAAAGGCTATCAAGAAGGCCAACGAAATTTCCGCGTGATTAAAGAATGGAATGCCGCCGGCGTTTATCAAAAAGCTATCGCCATTATGGCAGCGCGAATTGATAGATAACATTCGCGCGGAATTACGTCATCATTTCAATCTTTATCTGGATTTGACAGCTTAAATCCTCAACACGCATCAAGTGCTTTTCCGCCGTTTTTTGAAAGCCTTCTAGCTGGCGGGTAATGCTGTTTAGGTGTTTCATCCCGGACGGCACTCGAACGCTTTCGATATTACACATGACGCGCGTGGAACTAAGGCCAAGCGCATAACGACGCATAACGGAAATTGCCTTGGTGATTTTCTGAGTGTCATCTGCGATTTTTGCCAATTGGCGCGCAGATTCTTTTTTGTAATGCCGCGCAAGATCATTCATCTCGCTTTTTTCTGCATCAATATCAAACACGCCCAAGTGCCGCCTTTCCAGATCAAATTGCGATGCTGCCTCATTCAAAATCTGCGAGGTGCAAATCAGGAACTGACATTCAACCAGCGTGTTCCGGATTTTCATGAATTCGCTCTCTTTCCCAAAAACAAATTCTTGGAACCAAGCCGACATTTCTTCAGACATTGACCAGTAATTTTGTGACAATGTGCTAATTGCCCCTCCTGACGGCTCGAGGCGCGACGCCACCACGCGCATGTTGTTAGCGACACTGCCTATGACCGAGAATTCTTCTGATAACGTCACTGTTTCTTTTTGTAATTCGTCAGCCGCTACGATGAGCTCTCCCAATGCCTCTATCTCACTGGCTGCTGATGTGATCCTAGAATTTCTCTTTCGTGCCTGAAGCTCGGTCGTTAATGCGACGCCGCTAAAAATCCGATAATCGGGAAAGCCTAACCCTTCGATTTCTTTTAAAATTAAAGCTGCACTTTCCTTCGGGGGAATTCCGTCTTCAGTTTCAGCTTTGCGGGCTTTGGCATAGATCACTTTAATAGCATCCAAAAATTTTGATGTCGGTTTAATCCGCACCGAGATATACCCATCGCGATATGGCAAAGTAACGGCATAAACCCAATAATTTAACCCGTCTTTTGCCTTGTTATCAACATAGGCGCCAATTGCCTGGCCGTCTTCTAGCTGCTTCCACATCAGATAGAACAGGCCTTTTGGCATGTCTGGATGGCGCACAATTTTGTGAGGCGCACCAATCAATTCTTCAAAAGAATAATTAGACACACGGCTAAAAACATAGTTTCCAGCGACGATCACACCACGGTTATCTGTGCGTGAGAAAAATGTTTCATCAAGATTAAAAGGGGCTTCACCAGCTGCGGGTCGATAAACATCTCTGCGCTCAACAAAACTCATATCTTGATCAAATCCAATTCCATCTGGTGGCTATGAAAACGATCATATCGAGCATTTCTTACGGCAGAGTTAATCTGGAATTGTTGAATAGCAGAATGGCGCAACAAACCATCTCAGCACGGTCAAAAAGACAGCCCCCCAACCACGCGCTAATCTGTGACGTTTTGGAAAATTAAAATTCGCTAAAAAGATATTTAAACGGCTGTCATTCTAATCAACTTTGCCACCAAAACAACAAATGGTGCGGCGTGCATCAGCATATCGAAAATATCGATAGGCTTTTTCAATGTCCCGGCGCGCAGCATTTTAATCTTTTCCCAAATGTGCGGCTCTGGCACGAACGGGGCCAATCCCAGCGTCAGGGAAGCGATTACAGCATATTCAAGGGGAAGCTGATCCAATAGGTCTAACATCATCTTATCCTTTGTTCCGGATGAGTTTGATCGTCAGTAAAATCGCTGGTGCGGCGTGGAAAACCATATCAAACATGTCAATTGGCTTGGCCAGTTCACCAGACAATAGCATTTTCAATTTTTGCCACAGGTGCGGTTCAGGAACGAACGGCAAAAGCCCTAGAAAGATGGTTGCAACAATAAGTCTTTGCAGCGGTATTTTATCAATGAAGGACATAAGGCACCATTTTCGGCGAAGGATGAAAATGGCGCGGTTGACGGGACTCGAACCCGCGACCCCCGGCGTGACAGGCCGGTACTCTAACCAACTGAGCTACAACCGCGCAATTTCAAGATCACATCGCTGCAATCTGTTTGGGCGTTTTAGGGCGGCAATGTGGGGGCGTCAAGCGGTTGTTTCACCTTTTTCGAAAATAGTTTTGGGCTAGCCTGTTTTCTATGAAAATTCAGTGTCTTAAAGCTCAAGCATTTCATGCTGCCCACCCTTTAGATGATGCACCCAACCCTGTCCCGCCACGCAAGGCCGCTGCCGCTTGCAAATCTAGCCCAACCAAATGCCGCGTAGAATATGCGAGGTAATTGCATGGGGTAGGTTCACCGTCAGCGTTGTCAGGGAGCTCAGAAAACTCTGCGCTAGGTTCCATTCGGTTTAGCCATGGCGCAATACATATATTTCAGGATATTTATCAATCGTTTATCGTAATCCCATGGCGCGCACAAAACCGCGCAAATTCGTTTTTTGTGGGCTTTTGCCCCGTATAAACTTCAACGTAATCCGGCATCCGTTTGATGCGTGGCTTCAGCGGCTCTTTTACCCCCATGGCGATATAACCAACCTGCGTATAAAGGATGGTCATGGCGCGTACTTCGGCTTGTTGATCACTAAACCCAAAGCGTAAAAACATCGCCTTGATTGCTGCCTTGCGCCGTTTATCTGCCGCATCAATCCGTTCTTGAACCGCCGCATCATTTTGTGCCCAGTTTCGGATGGCCAGATCAAACCTTGCGTCAAACAATTCGGAATCCAGCCAGCAGTCAAAAAGATTGAGCATCGCTTCACTTATGCTTTCTGCATACGCCTCTACCCGCGCAATAAGGTTTCCGGTATTTTTATTTTCCCAGCAATTAACAACCGCCTCCAACAACGCCTCACGATCCTTGAAGTGCCAGTAAAAGCTTGTGCGCGACAGGCCCAGACGTTTGGCCAGCGGCATTACTTTAACCGCATCCACCCCCGAATCAAGCAACAGCCCATACGCCGCTTGCAGCCAGATATCAGCCGATCCTTTGATTTGTTTTGCATCATCACCCATAGCGAATACTTAACATCGCCAATGCCAGGCCACAAGGATCTTGACAGAGGAGTTGTATTTCTCGACACTTATGTCAAGCCTAGTTTAATCCGAAAAGGAATCGCCATGGCACCCAATCCAAAGCCCAAACGCCGCGCTCGTGGTGAAAAGAAACGCAGCGCGCAGCAGGGCCAGAACCCACATCTTTACGTGCCCTATCTAACCCGTGGTATTCCGACTTATGATCTGATGAACGACGACAGTCTAACCAAGATCGAGGCCATGGCCGATCGCATTCTGGCCGAGATTGGTATCGAATTTCGTGATGATCCTGAAACCGTGCGCCTGTTTAAAAATGCTGGTGGCAAGGTGTCGGACGTTTCTGAAACGGCTTGGAATATAAAATTTGAGCCCGGCCTTATTCGCGATCTATTAAAAACCGCCCCTGCGCAGTTTATCCAGCACGCCCGCAATCCGACCAAATCCGTGCAAATCGGAGGCGATGCCATGGTGTTTGCCCCCGCTTATGGCTCGCCTTTTGTGATGGATTTGGACAAGGGGCGCCGTTATGGCACCATGCAAGATTTTGATAACTTTGTAAAACTGGCGCAATCTTCGCCGTGGATGCATCATTCTGGCGGCACCATTTGCGAACCGACCGACATTCCGGTGAACAAACGCCATCTGGATATGATCTATTCCCACATCCGCTATTCAGATCGCGCCTTTTTGGGGTCAATCACCGCGCCGGAACGGGCCGAAGATGGCATCGATATGGCCCGTATTGTGTTTGGCGTAGAGTTTGTCGAGCAGAATTGCGTGATCATGGGTAATTTCAACTCCACCTCACCTTTGGTTTGGGACGGGGTTTCCACCCAAGGCATCCGCACCTATGCCGCCGCCAATCAAGGATCCATCCACCTGCCATTCCTTCTGGGCGGCGCGGTTTCGCCGCTTACTATGGCAGGATCCATCGCACAAAACCTGGCCGAAACCATGGTTGGCTGCGCGCTAACCCAACTGGTGCGCCCCGGTGCACCAACGGTGCTGGGATCGTTCCTTGTGTCTCTGGCAATGCGCTCGGGTTCGCCCACATTCGGCACCCCCGAACCCGCCCTTGGTAGCCTTGTCATGGGGCAATTGGCGCGGCGTTTGAACCTGCCTTTGCGCTGTGCGGGTAATTTCACCACCTCGAAACTGCCTGATGGGCAAGCCATGCAGCAAAGCATGATGTCGATGATGTCTGCCATTCAAAGTGGGGCAAATTACATCCTGCATGCGGCGGGATTTCTAGATGGGCTTTTATCAATGTCATACGAAAAATTCGTAATGGATGCGGATATGTGTGGCGCGCTGCATGCTTATGTGAATGGCATTCAGGTCAATGACGAAACCCTCGCTTTTGACGCGTTGGCGCAAAACGGCCCCGGCGAGCACCTGTTTGGCTGCGACCATACTATGCGCCACTATAAAACTGCGTATTGGGACAGCGGATTTAACGATGATAACACCTTTGAAACATGGGATGAACAAGGCAGTATCAATTCCATGCAGCGGGCAAATACCCAATGGAAACAAACCTTGGCAGAATACACCGCCCCGCCGCTGGATCAGGCCATAGACGAAGCGTTGCAAGAATTCATTGCCAAAAAGAAATCATCCATGGAGGATGCGTGGTATTAAAGGCCTACACACCATCATCCGCCACTTAATTAAGGGGAAACCATGTCAAACGATCCGCTGCTACAGCCCTATGAATTAAAACACCTGACCCTGAAAAACCGGATCATGACCACCAGCCATGAACCCGCCTATCCCGAAGACGGCATGCCCAAAAACCGTTACCGCGCCTATCACGAAGAACGCGCCAAGGCCGGTATTGGCCTAACCATGACCGCCGGTTCCGCCGCCGTATCGCGCGACAGCCCGCCCGTGTTTAACAACATTCTGGCTTATAAAGACGAAGTGGTGCCATGGATACAAGACCTGACCGACGCCTGCCACGAACACGGTGCGGCGGTGATGATCCAACTTACTCATCTGGGGCGGCGCACGGGGTGGAACAAGGGTGATTGGCTGCCTGCTGTATCACCTAGCAATGATCGCGAGCCGGCGCACAGGGCCTTCACCAAAAAGATCGAAGACTGGGACATCGCCCGCATCATCACCGATTACGCCGACGCCGCCGAACGGATGCAAGCCGGCGGCATGGACGGTGTTGAACTGGAAGCCTTTGGCCATTTGATGGATCAGTTTATTTCTCCGCTTACGAATGATCTGGATGCGCCTTATGGCGGTGATCTGGACAATCGGTTGAAATTTTCTATGGACGTTCTAAGCGCCATTCGTGAACGCGTAGGAGACAAATTTCTGGTGGGAATCCGGTTTACCGCGGATGAGGGCGAAAAAGGCGGTACCACTTTTGAAGACGGCATTGAAATTGCAAAAAAATGGCGTGACAGCGGTATGGTTGATTTCCTGAACATCGTTAAAGGCCGCATTCATACCGACCCCGCCATGACCGACATGATCCCCGTTCAGGGAATGAAAAACGCACCGCATCTGGATTTTGCCGGCGCTGTGCGCGCCGAGGTAGGCATGCCCACATTCCACGCCGCCAAAATCCCTGATGTGGCCACAGCACGCCACGCAATTGCCGCGGGACAATTGGATATGGTTGGCATGACCCGAGCCCATATGGCCGATCCTCATATCGTGCGCAAAATCATTGAGGGGCGTGAAGATGATATCCGCCCTTGTGTTGGTGCCACTTATTGTCTGGATCGCATTTATCAGGCCGGTGATGCGCTTTGTATGCACAACGCCGCCACAGGGCGCGAATTAACTATGCCGCACGATATTCCCGCCGCTGACATGGTGAAAAATGTGGTGATTATCGGTACTGGCCCAGCTGGGCTTGAGGCCGCGCGCGTGGCAGCGGAGCGCGGCCACAAAGTGACTGTGTTTGAGGCCGCGGCCGATCCGGGTGGGCAGGTGCGTTTGACCGCGCAGTCCCCACGCCGCAAGGAAATGATCAGCATCATTGATTGGCGTATGGCCCAATGCGCCGCACGTGATGTTGAATTCCAGTTCAACACGTGGGCCGAAGTAGACGACGTTACCGCCCTAAACCCTGATGTGGTTATCGTGGCCACAGGTGGCATGCCAGACACTGCGGTTCTGGAAACCGGCAATGACCTTGTGGTCTCAACTTGGGATATCATTTCGGGCGATGTAAAGCCTGGTCAGAATGTTCTCATCTATGACGATGCGGGCGACCACCCGGCCCTTCAAGCCGCTGAAGTTGTTGCAAACTCAGGGGCAAGCGTGGAAATCATGACACCAGATCGCAGTTTTGCCCCCGAAATCATGGCGATGAATTTGGTACCGTATATGCGCAGCCTGCAAGACAAGGATACCACCTTTACCGTGACCCGCCGATTGGTGGATGTAAAATGCAAAGGCAATGCGCTTGAGGCGATCATCGGCACCGATTATTCCGATTTTCGCAAATCCGCCACCTATGATCAGGTGGTTGTCAATCACGGCACTTTGCCGCTGGATGAATTGTATTTCGATCTAAAGCCGCTTTCGAAAAATCTGGGCGAAGTTGATCAGATCGCGTTAATCGCTGGAACCCCACAAACCATTGCAACCAATCCTGACGGGGCATTCCAGCTGTTTCGTATCGGCGATGCGGTTTCGGCGCGCAACACCCATGCAGCGATTTATGATGCGTTAAGATTGGTAAAAGATATATAAGGCCGCCGGTGAAAGAATTAGGATTGGGCGTTGTTCACACATCAACCACGTGAACTGTGCTGCCTTTAGCGGTTAACGCAATTTCACCATTGCACAAACGTAAAGCATCGTTCCCGAATACTTCTTTTCGCCAGCCGGTTAGGGATTTTCCGTCGCGTCGTCCCGCCGCGATGGCATCCAGCTCTGCGGCCGTCGCGATCAGCTTTACGGCCACCCCTGCAGCTTCCGCTTTAGACTTCAGGAGCACCCGTAGTAAATCGGCCAGTGCCGGATTAACTTGAAGCTTTTCGCGGCTTCTATCGGGTTTGGGAAAATCGTCGGGATCCATAGACAAACCATTGGCGACGGCTTCTAGAATTCCAGCCGAAATGTCACCTTTACGCGCCTCTCGCATCAGCATCCGTGAACGCCCTAGATCCTGTAACGATTTTGGTTTGGTTGACGCTATTTCGAGCATTGCATCATCTTTATAAACACGATTTCGGGGGATATTTCGACTTTGAGCGTAGGTTTCACGAAAGGCTGCCAATTCTTTAACAATAGCCAAGAACCGGCCCGAGCTATTTCTTGTTTTCACGCGTTTCCATGCATTTTCCGGCTCAACTACATAAGTTTTCGGGTTTAAGAGAACTTTAAGTTCTTCTTCCACCCATTTGTTTCTGTTTGTTTTTTTAATTTTAGCATCTAAATATTCATAGACATCGCGCAGATGCGTTACGTCGCCGATCGCATAGATTTTCTGCGCATCGGTGAGCGGACGGCGCGACCAATCGGTAAAACGTGATGATTTATCGACCTGCTCTTTTGCAATTTTGCGGACCAGTGTTTCGTAGCCAACCTGTTCGCCAAACCCACAGACCATCGCCGCGGCCTGGGTGTCAAATAACGGGATAGGGAACACATTACCTTCGATGAAAAATATCTCGAGATCTTGTCGTGCGGCGTGGAATACTTTGACCACGCCTTCATCACGAAACAGATCATATAACGGCTCAAGCGATAGGCCATCAACCAAGGGATCAACCAAAACCGCGGCATCCGGATCGTCACTTCTAACGGCCAATTGAACCAAGCATAATTTGGAATAATACGTGCGCTCGCGCAAAAATTCGGTATCGATTGTAACATACGGATAGTCTCTTGCCATTTCACAATATTCAGCAAGATCTTTAGTTGTTGTAATCGTTTTCATATAATTTGGCCTGTTGTTATTCTTAACACTTGCATTTTCAATACGCAGTTCAACCCCAAAAGAAAACCCTCAGGGTAAAATGACTGGGGTCTGATCATCCACCACAAAGCGGCGCAGCACTTGCGGGTAAAGTTTATGTTCATACGGCAAGATACGCTGCGCTAGGGTGTCGGGGGTGTCATCGGGCCGTATTGCCAGTTTCGCCTGCCCCAGAATAGGCCCATCGTCAAGCTTTGCGGTAACCATATGCACCGAGCATCCCGCATGGCTATCCCCAGCTTGGATCGCACGAGAATGCGTATGTAAGCCTTTGTATTTAGGCAATAAAGAAGGATGAATATTCAGAATTCTACGGTTCCAATGATCAACAAATTCACTAGTTAGAACCCGCATGAAGCCAGCCAAACAAATCACATCGGGTTGCGCATCTGTAAGGGCCGCTGTCAGCTTTGCTTCAAAAGCGTGGCGATCGTTGCCAAAAGGACGATGATCAATCGCAGCGGTTTTTATGCCCATATCCTGTGCTTTCTTCAAACCACCTGCCGTTGGATCATTGGCCAAAACCAATACCGGACGTGCCGGATGATCACCCGTCATTGACTTTACCAAGGCCACCATATTAGAGCCACCACCCGAAATCAGAATGGCAACCCGCTTTTTCATGCAAGCGATCCTGAATAGATCACGCCTTGCCCTGAAACCACTTGGCCGATCACGCTGACGATTTCACCGTGACCCACAAGCGTTTTGGCCAATTCGCCGGCGCGGTCTTTTTCAACCACCAAAACCATACCCAATCCCGCATTGAATGTTTTAAGTAACTCATGCTCAGGCAGATTAGAAACACCCTGTATCCAGTTGAAAACAGGTGATAATTTCCATGCTGAAAGATCAACTTTTACACCCAGATCTTGTGGTAACACTCTGGGTAGGTTTTCGGTCAACCCACCCCCCGTGATATGCGCCAAGGCATGAACGCCGCCTTGTCGGATCGCTGCCAGCGCGGATTTTACGTAAAGGCGGGTTGGGGTCAGTAATGCCTGCCCAAGTGTTTCATCCGAAAATGGGCAATCTGAATCCCAGTTTAGGCCGGATTTTTCAACCACTTTGCGCACCAAAGAATAACCATTGGAATGCACGCCATCGCTGGCCAAGCCCAACAACACATCCCCTTCGCGCACCCCGTTCGGCAGGTCAGCCCCGCGCTCCATGGCACCAACAGAGAACCCCGCCAGATCGAAATCACCACCATTATACATTCCGGGCATTTCGGCAGTTTCCCCGCCGATTAATGCACATCCTGACAATTCACAGCCTTTGGCAATACTATTGATGATCCGTGTAGCCTGATCCAGCTCAAGCTTGCCCGTGGCAAAATAATCTAGAAAAAACAATGGCTCCGCACCTTGGCAGATCAAATCATTCACACACATCGCCACCAGATCAATGCCAATTGTATCGACATTCCCCGTATCAATCGCAATACGCAGCTTTGTGCCCACCCCATCGGTGGCCGCCACCAGAATTGGATCGGTATATCCGGCATCTTTCAGATCGAATAACGCACCAAATCCACCAAGACCGGCCATAACACCGGAACGTTTGGTGCGTTTGGCCGCGGGTTTAATGCGTTCAACCAATGCATTCCCCGCATCAATATCCACCCCTGCACTGGCATAAGTAAGACCACGTTTATCGGACGACATCAGGCAGCACCCCTTAAGAAAGAATCCGTTACGGGCGGGGTATCAAGCAATGCGCTGTCTGTCTATGCAAAGAACCAGATAAATCGCCAAAACACTTACTTCTCCTCTTGACCCGCGCGTCGTGTCTGAATACCCATACGCCACAACGCTACGGTGGGCCTGTAGCTCAGTTGGTTAGAGCAGAGCGCTCATAACGCTTTTGTCGCAGGTTCAAGTCCTGCCGGGCCTACCAAAAAAATACATTTTTCCTATTTGGAATTAACCAGTTTCTAGTTTGGAAACAGCCAATTTCACCAATAAACATTGACTTTATTTAACAAACCCTTAATTTTCTATTAACGGCTTGCTGTCTCGCAAAGAAATTGCCTGACAAGTCGGTTTTCTGTGCAGCGGTTATTCGGGGTGGGACCTTTGGGATAGCTGCTATTTTGTGTTTTTGAGGGGAATAAAATGGTTATTGTAGCTAGTGGTACCGTAGACGGTAGCAAATCTGATGATTTAATTGATCTAAACTATGTTGATGCCGAAGGTGAAACAGTTCACGATGATGCATCAATCCAAGACATTGTTCATGCAAAAAACGGCGAAGATACAATCTTTCTGCACGCTGGGGATGACATCGCTTATGGTGGTGCCAAGGCAGACAACATATATGGCATGAAAGGTCACAACCAATTACACGGTGGCACTGGCGACGATCTTATCCATTCGGGGCGCAATACATCAGAGCTTTTTGGCGATAACGGAAATGACCATTTAATTGCCGAACTTGGCAAAGGCGCAGATCATACTTTAACAGGAGGATCCGGCACCGACACTTTTGAGTTATCGAACATCTCAGGTGCAAAAATGTCAAATGTGATGATCACTGATTTCACTATTGGTGAAGACATGATTGTCATCGGCGATATTGCATTTAGCACGCCAGAAAATTTCGATAGTTTTACCGTTACTGCAAATAACAATGGCGATGCCGTAATCCTTATTGGGGACGACGACACTGTGACCCTCGAAGGTGTTAGCGCAAATCTGTTTTCCGGTTTTACTGCCACGCCTGACGGCGTTGTGAATGGCACTGACGGAAACGATTTTATTGGTCTTGCCTATACAGATGCCCAAGGGGACCACATCACAAATGATTCTGCCAACGGGGATGTCGTATCCGCAGGTGCCGGCAATGATACAGTTTATCTGCATGCAGGAAGTGACATCGCTTCTGGCGGAAGTGGCAATGACAAGCTTTTTGGCAGCCAAGGTGATGATCGCCTTTGGGGGCAACAAGGCGAAGACCAACTACACGGCTATGCAGGGGATGATTTCATTTCAGGTGGCGCAGGAAATGATCTTCTTGCGGGTTATGCTGGAAATGATACAATCCATGGCGGAGCCGACAATGATACCATTTACGGTTATGCGGATGACGATATCCTATCTGGGGATCGCGGAAATGACACTGTTTATGGCGGCAGTGGAAACGATACATTGTACGGCATCGAAGGAAACAACAATCTGTTCGGTGGCTCCGGAGATGATTTTCTCCATTCCGGCCAAAACTCTTCAGTCCTAAATGGGGGGGCAGGAAGAGATTTTCTGACCGCGCGTTTGGATAAAGGCGCTGATCATGTGTTGACAGGTGGCGCAGGCCAAGATCATTTCAAAATGGCCCTTGCTGGATCTGATGCCACGTCTTCGGTTGTCATTACCGATTTTGAACTGGCCAAAGATGTCCTTATCATTGATAATACTGTTATCGATCATTCGGCCCTGCCCGCTGGAGTTACCGTTACTGAAAACGATCAAGGCGATGCCGTCATCCACTTCTCCGATGACGAGACCTTAACTCTGACTGGTGTTTCTAAATCTGAATTTATGCAAGGAACTGTTTCTGACGGAACAGTAGATGGAACAAGCGGCGATGATTTGATCACTCCGGATTTTGTTGACGCGCAAGGCGACGCATACTCCACAGACGATACACCAACACGTGTTGACGCGGGCGACGGAAATGATGTTGTGCATCTTCAGTCTACAGATGATGTTGCCGCCGGAGGTGATGGAAATGATACTTTGTATGGCTACGCTGGTGATGACCATCTATACGGTGGCACCGGAAACGACACTTTACATGGCCACCTAGGAGACGATTTCCTTGGCGGCGGAGCTGGAAACGACACCTTGTTAGGCTATGTTGGCAACGACACAATCCGCGGTGGTGCCGGCGACGATATTATCAAAGGTCACGCCGGGAATGATATCCTGTTTGGTGACAACGGAAACGACGACATAAACGGCGGCGACGGCGATGATATTCTGTATGGTATCGCGGGAAACAATGTTCTGTATGGTGGTGATGGCAATGATTTCATCTACTCGGGCCGCGGCACATCCGATCTTCGGGGGGGAGCCGGGGACGATACGGTGACCGGGCGCCTGACCGATGGTGCAGATCACGAAATGCGAGGCGGCACCGGTGCAGATAAGTTTTCGGTTTTTGATGCGAGCACGACCGAAACATCAAATGTAATCATTCACGATTTTTCAGTTGGTCTAGACAGTTTGGAAATTGGGACAACCGCAATCATTGGATCTGCGTTACCAGATGGCGTTACAACCACTGAAAACGCCGATGGTGACGTCGTTGTGCATTTTTCGGATGATGAAACGATAACCCTGAAAGGCGTGTCTAAAGGTGAATTTGAAGCAGAAACATCATCACCATCTAGCGCACAGGCTTCTGGTTCGGAAATAATAGATGCCTTGGCATCTGATGATATTGCCGATGCGGCAGAAGCCGTACCTGAGCAGCAAGATCCATCCGGCTTTGAATTCGATAATTCTTATCATTTTTCAATATTTTAAACGAAGGAGGCCTCTGCATAACTCAGAGATTCCCAACACGATCTGATTCTGGTATGCATAGTTATGCAAAAACCATTCGTCAGCCAACCCGCCCTGTTTGTCACTAGCGCCGATCTTGAGCATCCCAGCCTGCAAGGGTTGGATGGA
>CAMZKY010000153.1 GCA_947311455.1 uncultured Marinosulfonomonas sp.
CGCTTCTAAGGCGAGCTTTGTATTTGCATCGGTCTGGGTTTCTTTGGCTCTGCTGTTGGTACCTGCCGCGCTCTTGTCCTACAAACTAGGCATCCCGAAAATCCGATTAAACGCATACGAAAGCAAAGCTATTGGTAAAACTGCGATTTTCACTGCTCTCATAACCCCCTCTCTTTATTTTATTAGCGCATTTTCTGACGTTCATACAGAGTTTGCCACTTATGTGGTTTTCGCGCTTTTGTTCTTTATTCTATCTTTCACCAGCCGCATCTTTCTCCAACAGATTGTAACCGGGATTTATCGCCGCTCTAAAAGGCGAATTCGCGTCCTGATTTACGGCGCCGGGCGAACCGGCATGCAGCTTTCGCTGGCTTTAAAACAACACGAAACAATTGAGGTTGTAGCCTTCGTCGATGACAATCAATCATTACATGGAATGCTTGTATCTGGTTTGCGCGTCCGGCCCGCTGCCAAAATTCAATCGCTCGCAGAAAAACATAACATTGATCGCGTGCTTTTGGCGATGCCCTCGGTTTCATTACCTAAGCAATCCCAAATCATACGCCGACTTGATAAAATGGCGTTAGAAGTTCAATCTTTGCCTTCGTTTATCCAGCTTATCGGCGAAGAAGAACTGGCCGATAGATTAGACACTGTTTCACCCAGCCACCTTCTAGGCCGAGAACAAGTTACCCACAAAGAATATGACACCCATAAAGCATATGAAGGCCAATCTGTGCTTATCACGGGTGCCGGTGGCACAATCGGATTTGAACTATGTCGCCAAGTTTTAGCCTACAAACCATCGCGGATCATTTTATTAGATCACAGTGAGTTTGCGTTATACACATCAGATATGGAAATTCGATCTCTCGCTGACGATATTGAAATCACTTCTATTTTAGGCTCAGTGACCAATTCCAAACTTATAGAAAAGGTTTTGTCTGATCATCAAGTTGACGTGATCCTGCATGCAGCGGCCTATAAACACGTGCCGCTTGTTGAATCAAACATCGTTTCCGGTATGGGAAATAATGCTATCGGAACATTTATCTTGGCAAAAGCCGCCAAAGATTATGGTGTAAAACGCTTTATTCTCGTTTCCTCAGATAAAGCTGTCCGTCCGACAAATGTCATGGGCGCATCAAAACGAATGGCTGAGCTGGTGATTCAAGATTTGGCCTCGCGCTCAACATCTACTGTTTTTTCAATGGTTAGGTTTGGAAATGTCCTTGGGTCTTCCGGATCTGTGGTGCCCTTATTTATTGACCAGATTTCGCGCGGCGGCCCGGTAACTGTTACCCACAAAGACGTCACGCGCTACTTTATGACAGTTCAGGAGGCCACGCGGCTTGTGTTAATTGCCGGCTCTTTTGCAAAGGGCGGAGAAGTTTTTGTGCTGGATATGGGCAAGCCAATCGAAATTCACGATCTTGCACGGCAAATCATTGAAGCGCAGGGATATTCAGTTTGTGATCAGGACAATCCCAATGGGGATATCGAAATTATCATTACGGGTCTAAGACCGGGCGAAAAGCTAACAGAAGAGCTGTTGATCGGTGAAGGCGTTCGGACCACTGCACACCCTTTGATCTTTTCCGCACATGAAGAAAGCCTTTCGGAACTGGAAATCGCTACGGCAATCCGAAGTCTTCTGCTTGCTATCGAGCAAGAAGATGAATCTGCCGTGATGGATGTTATCAAACGCTGGGTCGGTGGATATGATAACACCCAAAGCGCCAAACAAAATCCGTAACATATCCCTAATTTTTCCTTTTTTTAGCATTCTTGCTACGCACGCGTCTTGCACGGGCTAACCACCCTCCTTATATACCCTCTGAAGCCGATCAAGGGATGTCCTTGATCAAATATCGGGATCGACGTGTAAATGCCTTTTTAAGGGTTTGTGCGTCACAACATCGCCAAAGAAAAGGATATTAATTATGGCTAAAGTCATTGGAATTGATCTTGGAACCACGAACTCTTGCGTTTCTATCATGGACGGGTCTCAGCCCCGCGTTGTCGAAAATGCCGAAGGTGTTCGCACAACCCCATCCATCGTTGCGTTCACGGATGATGAACGTCTTGTTGGCCAACCTGCAAAACGGCAGGCGGTTACCAACTCTGAAAACACTATTTTTGCGGTAAAACGCCTGATCGGTCGCCGTGCCGACGATGCTGCTGTGAAAAAGTATCAAAAACAAATCCCCTACAAAATTGTCGATGGCGGCAACGGGGATGCGTGGGTCGAGGCAAATGGCGATAAATACAGCCCCAGCCAGATTTCCGCGTTTATTCTGGGTAAAATGAAAGAAACCGCCGAAAGCTATTTGGGCGAAGAAGTCACGCAAGCGGTGATCACCGTCCCGGCCTATTTCAATGATGCCCAACGCCAAGCCACCAAAGACGCCGGTAAAATCGCTGGTCTGGAAGTGCTGCGTATCATCAACGAACCAACAGCTGCCGCGCTTGCTTATGGTTTGGACAGAAAAGAAACTAAAACCATCGTTGTTTACGATCTTGGCGGCGGTACATTCGATGTTACCATTCTGGAAATCGACGACGGCCTATTCGAAGTGAAGTCAACCAACGGTGATACGTTCCTTGGTGGTGAAGATTTCGACATGCGTATTGTTAAATACCTTGCCGACGAATTCAAAAAGGAAACCGGCGTTGATCTAACCAAAGACAAAATGGCCCTACAGCGTTTAAAAGAAGCTGCTGAAAAAGCCAAAATCGAATTGTCTTCGGCCACACAAACCGAAATCAATCAGCCGTTCATTTCGATGGATCCCAAAGGTGGGCAACCATTGCACATGGTTTTGAAGCTGACCCGTGCGAAATTGGAAACTTTGGTTGGTGATCTGATTAAGGCGTCTATCAAACCTTGTAAGGCTGCTCTTAAAGATGCAGGTCTGACAACCAACGACATTGACGAAATCGTCATGGTTGGCGGCATGACCCGTATGCCTAAAGTATCAGAAGAGGTTGCGGCCTTCTTTGGCAAAGAGCCAAACAAAGGCGTGAACCCTGACGAAGTTGTGGCCATGGGTGCCGCCATTCAAGCAGGTGTTCTGCAAGGTGATGTCAAAGACGTTGTTCTTCTGGATGTTACGCCGTTGTCTTTGGGTATCGAAACCTTGGGGGGCGTGTTCACACGTTTGATTGATCGTAATACAACGATCCCGACCAAGAAATCGCAAGTGTTCTCGACGGCTGAAGACAACCAAAGCGCCGTAACCATCCGCGTGTTCCAAGGCGAACGTGAAATGGCGGCGGATAACAAAATTCTGGGTGATTTCAACCTTGATAATATCCCGCCAGCACCGCGCGGTATGCCACAAATCGAAGTGACCTTTGATATAGATGCCAATGGCATTGTTTCTGTTGGCGCCAAAGACAAAGGCACCGGCAAAGAACAGCAAATCACGATTCAGGCATCCGGTGGTTTGTCGGATGATGAAGTCGAAGCAATGGTTCAAGAAGCCGAAGAAAATGCCGAGGCCGATAAAGAACGCCGCGATTTGATCGAGGCAAAAAATCAGGCCGAAGGTTTGATCCATTCGACTGAAAAATCATTGGAAGAGCATTCAGACAAGGTTGATCCAACCACTGTTGAAGCGATTGAATTGGCGATCGCAGCATTGAATGATGATCTGGAAACCGAGGATGCAGGCAAAATCAAAGCCGGTATTCAAAACGTAACCGAAGCCGCAATGAAACTGGGCGAAGCGATTTATAAATCCGCCCAAGAAGAAGGCGGCGAAGGCGATCTGGATGCAGACGATGAAATGGCCGGTGTTGACGAAGACATCGTAGATGCCGATTTCGAAGATCTGGATGACGAAAAACGCGGGTAAGAGCAATTGCTCTCGAAGCCGGCCCATCTAAAGGTGGGCCGGCTTTTCCGTTCCCAAAAGGGGATTGATAATGTCAAAACGTGATTATTACGAGGTGCTGGGCATCACTCGTGCGGCCACCGCCGTCGAGATCAAAAAAGCCTATCGCACCAAAGCAAAAGAATTGCACCCCGACCGCAATCCAGACAACCCCAAAGCCGAAGAGCAGTTCAAAGAGGCCAATGAGGCCCATGATGTTCTGAAAAACCCCGAGAAAAAAGCCGCATATGATCAATATGGACACGCCGCATTTGAAGGCGGAATGGGCAGCGGCGGGCGTGGCGGCCATCCAGGCCAAGGCGACTTTGCTTCAGCGTTTTCGGATGTGTTTGATGATCTGTTTGGCGATTTTATGGGTGGCCAACGTGGCGGCGGGCGGGCGCGGGCGACGCGCGGTACTGATCTGCGCTATAATCTGCGCGTCACCTTAGAGGAGGCCTTTTCTGGCCTGCACAAAACCATCGATGTTCCTACATCTATTGCCTGTGACGAATGTAATGGCACTGGCGCCGAAAGCGGTGCTGAGCCAGTCACATGCCCCACATGTTCCGGCATGGGTAAAGTGCGCGCGCAGCAAGGTTTCTTTACGGTCGAACGCACTTGCCCCACCTGCCACGGCGCCGGACAAATGATCAAAAACCCTTGCGGGTCTTGTGGCGGTGCTGGCCGTGTTGAAAAAGAACGTTCCCTGTCGGTAAACATTCCGGCGGGCGTTGAATCCGGTACACGTATCCGGCTGGGCGGCGAAGGCGAAGCCGGCCTGCGTGGCGGGCCGTCTGGTGATCTGTATATTTTCATCGAAGTTGAACAACACGCATTGTTTGAACGGGAAGGCGCGCACCTTTATTGTCGCGTGCCGGTGAATATCGGCGTTGCCGCGCTTGGTGGCGATATCGAAGTGCCCACTATTGATGGCGGTAAAAGCCGCGTCAAAGTTGCTGAAGGCAGCCAAACAGGCCGCCAAATGCGCTTACGTGGTAAGGGTATGCCCGCGCTACGCGGCACAGGCGTCGGCGATATGGTGATTGAACTTGCCGTTGAAACACCTGTGAACCTGACCGCGCGCCAAAAGGAAATCATGCGTGAATTCGAAGGCATCGCCGCTGATAACAATCCCGAAGGCTCAAGCTTTTTCTCGAAGGTGAAAACATTTTGGGAAACGATGAAAAGTTAAGATCCCTTAACCAATAATTCATTATATCACGCCAGCCTTACGGCATGTGCGCAAAACGTCAATTTTCAGAAGCCCCTCTTCCTCTTTTTCAGGGGGATGAGGCGCTTGTGAATCCTGTGCCCTCGCCCCAGCCATCTTACATCCGCGATCACCGCAAGCGCCTGCGAGAGCGTTTTATCAAAGGCGGCGCAACGGCGATTCCCGATTATGAATTGCTGGAATTAGTGTTGTTTCGGGCTATTCCGCGACGGGATGTTAAACCGCTTGCTTGGCGATTAATTGACACATTCGGTGATTTTAACGGCGCAATCTCGGCCCCGATTGAACGTCTATTATCCGTCAAGGGCGTGGGCGACGCCGTAATGCAAGAATTGAAAATCATCGAGGCCGCCGCGCATCGCCTTGCCCGCGCACGCATTATGCAACGCCATGTTTTAACCAGCTGGGACGCATTGCTTGATTATTGCCATACAACAATGGCGCACCGCGAAACGGAACAATTTCGGGTTCTTTTTCTAGATAACAAAAACGTCCTGATTGCTGATGAGGAACAGGCGAAAGGCACCGTTGATCATGTGCCGGTATACCCCCGAGAGGTTGTCAAACGCGCGCTGGAATTGAATGCCTCAGCGTTGATACTGGTGCACAATCACCCATCCGGCGATCCAACCCCGTCAGAAGCCGATCTTGCAATGACCAATAAAATTTACGACGCCGCATTGGCGCTAAACATCACCCTACATGATCACCTGGTCATCGGGAAATCACGTGAGCTTAGTTTTAAATCCGAGGGCTATTTATAGCTTTCCGTGGCAATGTTTGAATTTTTTACCTGACCCACACGGGCATCGATCGTTCCGGCCCGGGTCACCCCACGTAGATCGATCGGATTCATCAAATTCCTGTATAGCATTTGACGGAATGCCTGCGGCTTGCGTCTCTTGCTCGGCCATCATCTGTTGCATCAGCGCCATTTGTTCGGCTTGCTCTTCTGCGGTCAGAGGGCGAATTTGGGCAAGCTGTTGCGTCACATCAACACGCAGCGAATCAAGCAGCGATTCAAACAGCTGGAACGCCTCGTTTTTGTATTCGTTCAACGGATCACGTTGCGCATATCCACGAAATCCAACAACCGAACGCAAATGCTCAAGCGTCAAAAGATGCTCGCGCCATTTCGCATCAATCGCTTGCAGCAGGATTTGTTTTTCGATGTTGCGCATATTTTCCGGGCCAAAATCGGCGGCTTTTTTCGCCATCATTTCGTCCGCAGCAGCACATAAACGATCACTGATAATTTCGTCATCAACACCTTCTTCTTCGGCCCATGCCATAACAGGCACGTCAACACCGGCAAATTCGATCACCGCCGCATACAGCCCTTCGGTGTTCCATTGATCGGCATAGGTGTTTGGCGGAATAAATTCGTCCACCAGATCATCAATAACCTGATGACGCATATCTTCAGTAATTTCCGACAGATCTTTGGCTTCCATAATTTCACGACGCTGCGAAAAGATTACTTTCCGCTGATCGTTCATCACGTCATCAAATTTAAGCAGCTGTTTGCGAATGTCAAAATTGCGGCCTTCAACCTTGGCTTGGGCTTTTTCAAGGGATTTATTCACCCACGGATGCACAATCGCCTCGCCGTCTTTCATGCCAAGTTTAGACAACACTTTATCAAGGCGCTCAGACCCGAAAATACGCATCAAATCGTCTTCTAGCGACAGGAAGAAAGACGAACGCCCCGGATCACCCTGTCGGCCCGAACGACCGCGCAGCTGGTTATCAATGCGGCGGCTTTCGTGGCGCTCTGTTGCCAGAACAAACAAACCCCCGGCTTCAATCACTTTTGCTTTTTCGTCTGCGTGGGCCGCCTCTGCCTTTTCACGAAGTTTTTCGGGATCGGCTTCGGGATCGGCATCTAACGCCTCCATGACGATCATATCGATATTGCCGCCCAACTGAATATCGGTTCCTCGGCCCGCCATGTTTGTGGCGATTGTAACCGAACCGAATTTACCCGCATCACCAACAATCTTGGCTTCTTGTTCGTGGTGGCGTGCATTCAGAACATTGTGGGTGATTTTTTCTGAGGTCAAAAGCTGCGACAGTATTTCAGATTTTTCAATCGACGTGGTTCCAACCAGCATTGGCTGGCCTTTGGCGTGTGCCTCTTTGATAGATTTCACAACGCCATCCAGTTTTTCATGAGTGGTGCGATAAACCTGATCGTGATCATCAATCCGCACAATCGGGCGGTTGGTCGGTACTTCGACAACGCCAAGTTTATAGATCTCTTCAAATTCTTCCGCTTCTGTCGCAGCAGTACCTGTCATACCAGATAATTTGGAATAGAGGCGGAAATAGTTTTGGAATGTCACAGAAGCCAGCGTCACATTTTCCGGCTGGATTGCCACACCTTCTTTGGCTTCAATCGCTTGGTGCAAACCATCTGATAAACGGCGGCCTTGCATCATCCGGCCAGTGAATTCGTCAATCAACATCACTTCGCCATCGCGAACGATATAATCTTTGTCGCGTGCAAACAGTTTATGCGCCTTCATGGCCTGGTTGATATGGTGCACCAAAGTGGTGCTTTCCGGCGCATAGAGAGATTGGTCATCAGGTAGCATGCCAAGCTGTTGCAAACGTCCTTCCAAAAATTCATTGCCCTCTTCAGTAAAGGTGGCGTTGCGAGTTTTTTCGTCAATCTTAACATGCTCATCCGCAAGCTCTGGAATGATCTTGTTAACGGTTACATACAATTCTGAACGATCTTCGGCGGGGCCGGAAATGATCAGCGGTGTGCGGGCTTCATCAATTAAGATCGAGTCAACTTCGTCCACAATCGCAAAATTGTGTTTTAGCTGATGGATTTCGGCCAAATCACTGCGCATGTTGTCACGCAGGTAATCAAAGCCAAGCTCATTATTGGTGGCGTAGGTTATATCGGCCTCATAGGCGGTTTTCTTATCAGCCTCGGGCATTTGTGGATAAACCACACCGGTTGTCAGGCCAAGTGCGGTGTAAACCTTGCTCATCCATTCGGCATCACGTTTCGCCAGATAATCATTCACCGTAACAATGTGAACGCCATCGCCGGTTAGCGCATTCAGGTAGGCGGCAAAGGTTGCCATCAATGTTTTGCCTTCGCCAGTTTTCATTTCGGCGATGTTGCCTTGATGCAAAAAGATGCCGCCCATAAGCTGGGTATCAAACGCGCGCAGGCCGAGCGCACGATGCGCGGCCTCACGAACATTGGCAAAGGCTTCCGGCAATAGCGCATCCAGATTTTCACCACCTTTGGCGCGCTCCCTAAATTCTTTGGTTTTACCTTTGATTTCGTCATCGGACAGCTGAACAAAATCCGGCTCAAGCGCATTGATTTTTTCGATCGTTGGGCGGGTTGCTTTGATTATCCGGTCATTCGGTGTACCGAATAGTTTTTTCGCAATGGTTCCAATGCCTAGCATGTGCTCTCCGCCTGAATATCTTCTTAACATTTTCGTGTGCGACAGAGCCTTGCCCCTCTTGAATTGTCACCCTAAAACAGCAGGTAAGAAGAGCGCCGCAAGCCTCGCAGACCATAGGGATGTAAGCAGCCTCGCAACCCGTGTCAATGTTGTGCACTGTCACAACGAACCCTAAGGAAAATAAAGATGTCAAAATACCGTAATTTTTCACTTACAGCCGCCTTTTTGGTTGGATTCGCACTGCCTGCCGTCGCCGCAGAAATAAACGCTGACACGGTTGTGGCTACAGTGAATGGTGTCGATATTACTGTCGGGCAAATGATCCTGACCCGCGAAGCATTACCAGAGCAATATCGCTCCCTTCCGGATGATGTTTTGTACGAAGGTGTTTTGGATCAGCTTATTCAACAAACCGTTTTATCCCAATCTGTTCCAAAGGAAAATTCTAATCGCGTAAATATCGCTTTGGAGAATGAATTACGCACATTGCGCGCTGGCGAGGCCCTGGATGCTGCCATTGCTTCTGCAATCACCGACGACGCGGTTCAGGCGGCATATGACGAAAAGTACTCGAATGCCGAACCCACAAAAGAATACAACGCATCACATATCCTCGTTGATACCGAAGACGAAGCCAAAGCTATTCGCAAAGAACTAGACGAAGGCGCCGTGTTTGCCGATCTTGCCAAAGAAAAATCAACCGGCCCCTCTGGCTCTAATGGCGGCGAACTGGGGTGGTTTAGCAAAGGTATGATGGTAAAAGAATTTGAAGATGTGGTTTTGACATTGGAAAAAGGCCAGATTTCCGATCCTGTTAAAACGCGTTTTGGCTGGCATGTTATCATTCTGAATGACTCTCGTTTCAAAGCTGCGCCCCCTTTAGAAGAAGTGCGTGCAGAAATCGAAGCCAAGCTAGAGCAGGACGCAATATCAGGCGTCATCAAAGCTCTGACAGAAAAGGCGACCGTAGTTAGAACTAAAGACGGATCGATTCCCACGTCCGTATTAAGCGATCAATCTTTGATCACGAACTAGAGCGTCAAAAATGGGTAAAACGAAACAAATCAAAAAGCTTCGCAAAAAAATTGCGAAGCTAAAGAAGAAAATTGCAGGCGCCAATTTTGCAGGTAGCATCTCGCCTTTGGCCCCTAAAGAGGGGTTTCTCAGCTTACCCGTTATCAACGGCGTCGAATTTGCAACAGTAGAAGCTGGTGTTCGATATGCAGGCCGCACTGATGTGATGCTTGCTAGCTTGTGTGCAGGAACATCGATCGCAGGTGTTTTCACCCGTTCATCCACACGCGCGGCACCCGTATTGGATTGTCAGTTAAAACTTGGCTCCGATACTGCCGAAGCCGCTGCCATTCTGGTGAATTCAGGCAATGCAAACGCCTTTACCGGAAAAAATGGTGTTGCCTCTGTTACATCCATAACAAAAGCTGTTTCCAACACGCTTTCTATCCCTGTTGATCGAATTTTCACGTCATCAACGGGCGTTATTGGCGAAACCTTGCCTTCTGATCGGATTATAGAAAATCTATCACGTTTAAAGGATGGATTGGCGGACGACGGCATCCAAGCTGCCGCCAACGCAATTATGACTACCGATACCTTTCCAAAAGGTGCATCGGCTGATTTTATGATTGCCGGACAGCCCGTCAAAATTGCTGGAATCGCCAAAGGCTCGGGGATGATTGCCCCCGATATGGCCACGATGCTGGTTTATATTTTTACCGATGCGAAAATCCAGCAAACACATCTTCAATCAATTCTGTCGGATTTGGTAAACAAAAGCTTTAACAACATTACAGTTGATAGCGATACTTCAACGTCTGATAGCATTTTGATCGCCGCCACAGGCCAATCTAAGGCCCCTGAAATTGAGATCGGTTCGGAATCTGAACGCATATTTGTTGATGAGTTAAAAATGGTCATGATTGATCTTGCTCAGCAAGTTGTTAAAGATGGCGAAGGGGCCTCCAAATTTATCGAAGTGCAGGTGCACCACGCGGATTCCGATCAAGATGCGCACAGAATTGGCATGGCAATAGCCAACTCCCCTTTGGTTAAAACTGCCGTTGCTGGTGAAGATCCCAATTGGGGGCGCGTTGTCATGGCTGTTGGAAAATCCGGCGCCAAGGCAGATCGCGACCGGCTTTCTATTTCTTTTGGTGATATTCTTGTGGCGGAAAATGGTTGGGTTTCGCCGGAATATAACGAAGACACCGCCGCAGCCTACATGAAAAACGACAGTTTGGTTATTTCGGTTGATTTGGGGATTGGCCAAGGCCGTTCCACGGTTTGGACCTGCGATCTAACCCACGGCTACATTGAAATCAACGCGGATTACCGATCATGAAAACCGTTCTTGTATCCGCAGTTGCCCTGATAGATCGCGATGGCCGCGTTTTATTGGCACAGCGGCCAGAGGGGAAATCAATGGCTGGCCTGTGGGAATTTCCCGGCGGAAAGGTGGAAATCGGCGAAACACCAGAGATCGCGCTCATACGCGAATTACAAGAAGAGCTGGGAATAAACACGTGGCGAAGCTGCCTGGCACCTCTAACTTTTGCCAGCCATTGCTACGACGATTTCCATCTATTAATGCCGCTTTTTGCCTGTCGAAAATGGGAAGGGCAACCGCACCCAAAGGAAGGGCAGGTGTTAAAATGGGTAAAACCGAACGAAATGCGAAGCTACCCGATGCCAGCCGCAGATATTCCTTTTATTAGCATTTTACGGGACTGGCTGTAAAAACCTATACAACTAGGCAGGTTTTCTACCTCAAATTGCATATTTTAGTTTTATTTTAATACGTTTTATAGAAGTATAACATCAACCACCTGGGGAGGTAGTAAAGTGATTCGAACGATTGTAATCGGAAGCTGTGTTTCTATCCAAGGCATTTATGTCAGGACATTGACCAACGGAAAAATCCAAGTAAAAGTCGGCCGTGTTGCCTATGAAGGTTACCCTGTCTAAACTGCAGCAGCCTCGCACTTTAGTGATGTCCTGCGTTGTGGTTTAGTGCCTCGGTTTTTAAACTGCAAGTATTATATTAGATGTGCAAAAAGGGAAGCGCATGCTTCCCTTTTCTAGTTTTAGCAGCTGGGCTGAAGATCACTCAAGATTTCTTTCGACTTCTTCACGCTCAAAGATCTCGATAACATCGTTGGGACGGATGTCTTCGTATTTCTCGAACGCCATCCCGCATTCTTGGCCGGACTGAACTTCGGGCACTTCGTCCTTGAAGCGTTTCAATGTTTTTAGTGTGCCCTCGTGAATAACCACGTTATCCCGCAGCAAACGAACACCGGCGGAACGGCGTGCAACACCTTCTGTAACCAAACAACCTGCCACTCGACCTACGCCAGTAACCTTGAACACCTCTTGGATTTTTGCGTACCCAATAAAGTTTTCGCGAATTTCCGCGCTTAGAAGGCCCGAGGCCGCAGCTTTTACATCGTCAACCAGATCATAGATGATCGAATAATATCGAATTTCGATGCCTTTTTGGTTGGCTGTTTTACGCGCCGAAGAATTCGCCCGCACGTTAAAGCCAATCACAGGTGCACCCGACGCTTCGGCGAGGCCGATATCGGATTCGGTAATCGCCCCAACACCCGAATGCAAAACCCGCACCCGCACTTCGTCATTACCGATTTTTGCCATTGCTTGCACAATCGCTTCGGCTGATCCTTGCACATCGGCTTTCACCAGAATTGGCATTTCGGTCAGGCTTTCGTCTTCTTTGGCTTTCGCCATCAGTTGCTCAAGCGTTGTCGCAGCGCCAGCGGCGGCACGTTTTTCCTTGGCGGCGTGGGCGCGGAATTCTGCAATTTCGCGTGCTTGGGCTTCGGTATCAACCACATTCAGAACATCGCCTGCTTCTGGTGTGCCATTCAGGCCCAGAACCTCAACAGGAACGGATGGGCCAGCCTCGTCAATACGATCGCCTTTGTCATCAATCAAGGCACGTACACGGCCATATTGTTCACCAACAACAAAAATATCACCACGCCGAAGCGTCCCGTTTTGAACCAGCACGGTTGCAACAGGGCCACGGCCAACATCCAGCTTGGCCTCGATCACAGCACCAGAAGCGGCGCGATCAGGGTTGGCTTTCAGATCAAGCAATTCAGCCTGCAAGCCGATGTTTTCCAAAAGAATATCAAGGCCCGTTCCGTTAATTGCGGAAACTTCTACATCCAGAACTTCGCCGGACATTTTTTCAACAATCACTTCGTGCTGCAACAAATCGGTGCGTACTTTGTCAGGATTGGCATTGGGGCGATCGATTTTATTGATCGCAACAATCATCGGAACACCCGCCGCTTTGGCGTGGTTAATCGCCTCAATGGTTTGCGGCATCACCGCATCATCTGCAGCAACAACAAGAATAACAATATCCGTTACCTGCGCCCCACGTGACCGCATGGACGTAAACGCCGCGTGACCGGGCGTATCTAGGAAGGTCATCATTTGATTGGCTGCGGTTTCAACCTGATACGCCCCAATGTGCTGCGTAATACCGCCTGCTTCGCCGGATACAACTTTGGCATTGCGGATCGCATCCAACAGGGATGTTTTACCATGGTCAACGTGGCCCATAACCGTAATGACCGGTGGGCGCGGTTTCAGGTCTTCGTCTTTGTCCTCAACAGCGTGGATTACATCCTCAACATCAGCATCGGAAACGCGAACGATTTTATGCCCGAACTCCTCGATGATCAGTTCGGCTGTATCTGCGTCAATGGATTGGTTTTGTGTAACCATCATACCCATATTCATCAGCGCTTTAACCACATCAGCCACACGTTCGGCCATGCGGTTGGCCAGTTCTGACACAACAATCGCTTCTGGAACCTGAACGTCGTGAATAATCTTTTCACGCTCAATAGTACCGCCCATCGCTTTTTGACGTGCGCGTTCTTGCTTACGCTTCATGGCTGCAAACGAGCGCTGGCGGCCACCTTCACCAGACAATGCCTGATTCAAAGTTAGCTTGCCCGAACGGCGCCCATCATTGCGACCCTTACCGGTTTTGTTTTGACGTTCGCGATCTGCCTTGCGCTGTGTAGCCGCAGGTAGCGGTTTGTTCGGCGTGGCGCGCGTTGCAGCCGGCGGTTTTTCTGCAGCAGTTGCCGGGGCAGCTTTGGCTTGCGCAACGGCTTCTTTAGCGCGCGCTTCTGCTGCTACAGATTCAGCCTTCTTACGCTCTTCTTCTTCGGCTTTTGCGATGCGGCGATCTTCGCGCTCTTTTTCTTCTTTTTCTTTGGCTTCGATTTCAGCCCGGCGACGGATACGATCAGCTGCACGTTCTTCTTCGTCAGCTTTGCGTTTCGCAGCATCTTCAACTTCGCGTGCTTTTGCGGCACGCAATGCTTTTAGACGGCGATCCATTTCCGCATCTGAAATTCCCGCGGGTCTTTTGGCAGAAGATCCCTTTGACGAGGCACCACCACCTGAAGGCTTAGGCACACCCAGCTTAGGAACCACAACGCGCTTGCGCTTGGTTTCAACAACCACATTTTTCGTTCTGCCGTGGCTAAAGCTTTGCTTTACGTTGCTGGGGCGTCCTGCACCGCTACGTAACCCAAGTGTTTTCTTACCGTCATTATCGCTCATTTGGTTCTCAAGCCCTTCTTGGTGGTCGATCCACCAACTTTTCCGCTGCGAAAGCCTTTCAGCCTTCCCGCTTCCTCTACTACACGATTCGTGAGTCCACTAGTGGCAAGCGCGCAATGTATCACATTTTCCCGCCCAAATGCCAAACCCAATTCATTTGCCGTCATTATTCCAATAAATGCGTTGGAACCCTCTGGTGAACGAAGCTTTGATTTGCCTCGCCCTGAACCATCGCTAGCCTGAATCAAAACGCGTGCGCGTTCTGTCATCAACCAGCTTTTCACTTTCTCATAACCCGTCACGGCACCACTGGCTTTGCGCGCCAATGAAATCAAATCAATAACCCGCCGCGAAAGCCCTGTTTCGACATCGTCAATCAATGTATCCGGCACCGAAACCTTTTGCTTGGCACCGCGCGAAAAAACGCCTTTTTTAATCGCTGCCGCCAGCGTTTGACGATCCGCAGAAACCCAAATTCCACGGCCCGGCAATTTGCCCAACAGATCAGGCACGATTTGATTTTCCGGCCCAACAACAAAACGAATCATTTCCGCACGCGGATGCACATCGCCAGTGACGACGCACTTACGCTCTGGATCGCTCCGTTTCTTGTTTTGACCACCGCGTGTCATTTACAAAACTCCGAGGCCTGAAACTCAGACCTCGTCCTCCGTGGTAACTTCTTCGTCAGTTTCTTCTTCTGTCACCAGATCAGCCGGATCAACCCAGCCCAATTGAATACGCGCGGTCATCACCATGTTTTGCGCTTCTTCCAAGGATACATCGAACGGCTCTAACACGCCGTCGTCTTTGATGCGTTCGCCATTTACCGTCGTCCAACCACCGGACAATTCCCAATCGGCACAGGTTGCGAAATCTTCGATTGTTTTCACGCCATCTTCGCCCAGTGCCTTAAGCATTTGCGGGGTCAAACCTTCGAAACCAATCAAACTGTCTTCGACACCCAACTCACGGGCCTCATCTATTGCTTTTTTGTTGGCGGCTTCCAGAACGTCTTTTGCACGCGCCTGAAGCTCTCCGGCGGTATCACCATCGACACCGTCAATAACCAACAGCTCATCAACCTCGACATAGGCAACTTCTTCCAATGACGTAAAGCCTTCGGAAACCAGCAACTGCGCAAAGAATTCATCCAGATCAAGATTATCCATGAACAGTTTGGTGCGCTCGGCAAATTCGGCCTGACGACGTTCTGATTCATCGGATTCTGTCATGATATCGATATCAAGCGTGGTTAGCTGGCTGGCCAGTCGCACGTTTTGGCCACGGCGGCCAATCGCAAGCGACAACTGCTCATCCGGCACAACAACGGTGATGCGCTCTGCTTCTTCGTCCAACACCACCTTGGAAACCTCGGCAGGTTGCAGAGCATTCACAAGGAAGGTCGGCGCATCTTCGTTCCACGGGATAATATCGATTTTTTCGCCTTGCAGCTCATTCACAACAGCCTGAACACGGCTCCCGCGCATACCAACACAGGCCCCCACTGGATCGATCGATCCATCATGTGAAATAACCGCGATCTTGGCGCGCGATCCCGGATCACGGGCAACGGCTTTGATTTCGATGATTTTGTCGTAAATTTCCGGCACTTCCATTTGGAACAATTCCGCCATGAATTGCGGATCGGTGCGCGATAGGAAAATTTGCGGGCCACGTGATTCGCGACGCACTTCTTTGATATAGCAGCGAATACGATCATTCGGACGATAGCTTTCACGGCCAATTTTTTCATTGCGGCGCAAAATGCCTTCGCCACGACCCACATCAACAATCACATTGCCGTATTCTTCGCGTTTCACAACACCATTGATAATCGTGCCAGCACGGTCTTTGAATTCTTCATATTGGCGGTCACGCTCTGCTTCACGCACTTTTTGCAAGATAACCTGCTTGGCAGATTGCGCGGCGATCCGGCCCATTTCAACGGGCGGCACTTCTTCCTCAAACACATCACCAACACTGGGATCATCCAGATATTCTTTGGCCTGTTCAACGGTGAATTCGGCTTGATAATTTTCCAGCTCTTCTTCTGCAACAACAGTGCGGAACCGTTTAAAGGTGGCGCGGCCGGTTTTGCGATCAATAAAAACGCGGATATCCATTTCCGAGCCGTAACGCGATTTTGCAGCGCGAGCCAAGCTTTCTTCCATTGCTTCGATAACCAATTCCGGATCGATCATCTTTTCGCGGGCAACGGCTTCGGCGGTTTGCAAAAGCTCTAGTTGGTTTGCGCTGGTAATAGCCATCTTATTTCCCTTTGGTCTGGGTGTTGTCTGACGCATCGTCAGTTTCTATTTCATCAGAATCGGTTTTGCTTAACGTGCCAGCGGCCTTACGTTGGCGCAGCATTTCTTTGATCAGATCATCCGTAAGCATCAATTTAGCATCCGACAGCCAATCGAATTTTAGCCCGATCGTGCCTTCGGACAGGTTGATCAAAACCTCATCACCGTCAATGCCAGCCAGAATGCCGCGAAAACGGCGGCGGCCATCAATTAATTCATCAGTTTCGACCTTGGCATCATAGCCCTGCCAAACATCAAAATCCTTAAGGCGGGTCAGCGGGCGATCAATGCCCGGACTGGATACTTCTAGCGCATATGGATCTTCTACAGGGTCTTCGACATCCAAAACCGCAGAAATCGCACTGGATATTTTGGCGCAATCATCAACTTCGATCCCACCCTCAGGCGTTTCGGCCATGATTTGCACAATCTTGTTCTTACCACCCATCATCCGAACGCGCACCAATTCATACCCCATGCCTTCGACAACGGGTTGAATGATAGAGGCCAGCTTGCGATCAATGGCGGCTTTGGCGATGAGGTCGTTCATATTCTAATCCTCGGGTGCTTACGATTAAGCACAAAAAAACGGGCGCGCGGCCCGTTTGCGTATCCGGTGGATGTTAGGGTTGGAAGCTAACATGCCGCTGTTAAGGCCAATATACGCCCCCTTGGATAGAAATACAAGGGTGTTGTTTTAGGCCATCGACCATTGCGTGGGAATACAGATGTTATGGCAGGCCCAACCATCGCCAATCCGCCGCTCGCCTGTAAGCCGCGAGTTTTTGGCTAACGCCGGCGCACCATTAAGTGCGATCACTTCGGCCCGTCTGTTTGGGACATTGTTGAATCGAACAGGGTTTTGGGTAAGGTTGATCACATCAACCATCCGATCCAACAGCGCTACTTCGCGTTTGGTCTGAGTTTCAATCTGATGAATCTCTAGTTCATCAAACCAGCCCGCTGATCCATCTTTATAATGGGCAGCAACGCGCCGCGCCTGTAAAACGCCATTTTCAAAGCCATCAATACGATAAAGCCCCGTTCCAACATTTTCCGACGTGCGAATTGTCATGCTTGGATGCGCCAATAAATAGGGTAAATCCGGCGTACCCGTTGTCATAGAAATTTCAACCTGATTGCGCCCGGTTTTCCTAATGTTCCTGATGGCCCACAAGTTTGGCTTTGCATTTTTAGTAAGCGCTGCGGACAAAACCGCCACCACAGCACCGGCATCAAAAGGTCGATCATCATGAAACGCCACACCGCGGCGCAGCTCGAACGTCCAGCGTGTGGCATCGGCATTTGATTGCCAGCTTGTCGCCAATTCGCCAAGCAGCAAACCGTCGGGGGAAATACGGGTCAGGTTTTCGAAAACTGTACCATTTCGCATCGCACAGTTAAAAACATCACCGGAAAACGCCGCCCGTAGCAAACCACCCTGTTTCGGTGCGGCGCTGATCGGCACGCTGCTGGCCCCGAACACACCTGCCGCAATCGCTGCTTGCAGCAATCCACGTCGTTTAAGTTGGGTCAGGTTTGTGGTCATCTTAAGGTTCCAAATTCGAATCGATGCGTAGTTTGCGAAAGTTTCGCCGAGAAAACCATAGCTTATTCAAAACTGCGATGACGAAGCGAATTCATTATACCCACCAAGGCGGCGGTGATTTCCGGCTCTGACAAGGCGTGGCCCGCCATCGGGATCATTTTCAGATCACAGCGGTTCAGTTTTTTAGAAACAGCCCATGCAGATGCTGGCGGGCAAATCATATCAAACCTGCCCTGAACGATGGTTGTAGGAATGTCTTTGATCACATTCAAATTATCAATGATCCAGCCATCATATTCCAAAAATGCACCATTGATGAAATAGTGATTCTCCAGCCGCGAAAACGCCAATGCGTATTGCCCCGGGGCCTCACCAATCACGCCGTTATACTGGATCGAGGCTAGCGCATTTTCCCACGCGGCCCACGCCCTAGCATATTTGATTTCAGTCTCTGATTCACCACAAAACAGGCCTGTATTGTAGGCGGAAATCAAATCATCTCGTTCATTTGCGGGAATAATGTTGCAAAAACCATCCCACAATTCCGGCCAAAACTGGCCAGCTCCACCCCCATAAAACCAATCCAGTTCGCGCTTCATCGCCAGAAATACACCACGCAGAACCAGCTGATGCACACGGTCGGGGTAGGTGATCGCATAAACCAGCGCAAGCGTTGCGCCCCAGCTGCCGCCAAAAACGATCCATTTGCCGATACCCAGAGCCGTGCGAATATGTTCGATATCAGCCACCAGATCCCATGTGGTATTGTTGGCAATTTCGGCATGTGGTTTTGAGCGCCCGCAGCCACGTTGATCAAACAGGATAACCCGATAGATCGCCGGATCAAAATAACGCCGCATCGCCGGACTGCACCCGCCCCCCGGGCCACCATGCAAAACCACCACCGGAATCCCGTCGGGGTTTCCACATTGCTCCACATAAATACTATGCCCGTCACCCACCTCAAGCATCACCTGTTGAAACGGCGCAATTTGCGGAAACAAATAGGTTGATGCGCTTTTTTGACCTGCGATTTTATCCATGAAAGACCTATATTCAATCCAGAATGCTGTTATACCGCCTTTAAGAACGCATGGAGTGAAAAATGCAAGCCGCCGAAACAAGTGTTGACCCAAAAGAGGTCGCAAAATTCGAAGCGATGGCCGCCGAATGGTGGGATCCAAACGGAAAATTTAAACCGCTTCATATGCTGAATCCGTGCCGTCTGGATTACGTGACCTCGCAAATCGCCGCCGAATTTGGCCGCGACTTGCAGGATAATCTACCGTTCAAAGGCCTGCGGATTCTGGATATCGGTTGCGGTGGCGGGCTGATTTCCGAACCCATGGCACGGCTTGGCGCAACGGTTATCGGGGCGGATGCCGCTGCGGGAAATATTCCGGTTGCGCAAATCCACGCCAAACAGCAAGGGTTAGACATTGATTATCGCCACACTTTTGCCGAAGACCTAATCCTTGATGACGAAGTTTTTGATGTGGTGCTAAATCTGGAAGTGATCGAACACGTTGCCGTGCCACAGGATTTTCTGTTGGCCTGCGAGCAATTGTTAAAACCTGGGGGATTGATGATTTGTTCGACAATCAATCGCAATCCGAAAAGTTATGCCGTGGCGATTTTGGGGGCCGAGGTGATTATGCGCTGGCTTCCCAAAGGCACCCATGAATGGCACAAGTTTATTACCCCTGATGAATTGGTGAAAATGATCAGTGCCGCAGGATTAGAGCCTCTAGACAAGAAAGGATTTGTATTCAATCCAATCAGCTGGACATGGTCTATTTCGTCGCATGATTTATCGGTGAATTACGTCACCGCCAGCGTTAAACCGACCTGATGGTAACCCTTGACGGGATTGCTGATTTGATTGCGACACACTTCGCGATACCTCCGGTGGAAGTGTTTGTAACAAGAAGAAATAGGCGGTTTTAAGCGTCGTCTTGAGACAGCTGCTCACGCAATTCGCGCAGAACTGGCAGGGCTTGTTTCACTTTATCCGCGCCGATTGTTTCTACCACAGACGCAATGATCGGCGCGATGGCATTGATTGCCACATCACGGGCGATCCGCCCAGAGGCGCTAATCGAAACATGCTTACGCCGCGCATCATCCCAATCAGGGCGGATATGGATATGGCCGGCCCATTCCAGTTTACCCAATGTATTTGTCATAGCGCCGCGGGTGATGTGAAACGCCTTGGCCAATTGCGCAGGCGAGCGTTCTTCATTCACATGGGCCAAATGATTTAAAACTGAAAAGTGCGAAAGCTCCATGCCCTTTGGCAAGGCTTTTGACAAGCGCGTACGCGCCAGCTGCTCGGCCATTAGGACCTCGCTAAAAAGCATCACAGCAAGCTGATCATTTTCGTTGCTCATTCTGGGCCTACAAACACTTGGCCGTTACTTAACGACGGAATTCGTTTTCTGGCGATAGAAATATCACCCAAATCAATATCCACCATTTTGACACCAGGCTCGATGCCACCATCCAACAAAACCTCCCCCCATGGGGACACAACCAGTGAATGGCCGTATGTTTGGCGCGCGCGGCCTTTTGTAGCATGGTGCGTGCCGCATTGCGCAGCCGCAATCACAAAACACCCCGTTTCGATAGCGCGGGCACGCAACAACACTTCCCAATGGGCTTTGCCAGAAACGGGTGAAAATGCGGAAGGGCCAATCAGAATTTCAGCGCCTTTTAACGCAAGCGCGCGGTGTAAATACGGAAACCGCAAATCGTAACAAATCGTCATGCCGATTTTGGCAATATCTGTTTCAGCGACAACGGCCTTTGCTCCGGGGCGATATCCAGCCGATTCGCGGTAGGTTTCTTCTTTGTCCAGATCAACATCGAACATATGGATTTTGTCATACCGTGCCACAATTTCCCCTTTTGGAGAAATAAGAAAAGATCGATTCGCAAAACGCCCATCGGGATCGTCGGTTTTTAAACCCAAGGATCCAACAGATACCCAAACTGACAGCGATTTAGCCTGCGCTTGAATAGCTTTTAACGTCGGGTCGTCTTCCTCGTATGC
>CAMZKY010000154.1 GCA_947311455.1 uncultured Marinosulfonomonas sp.
GGTGACAACCTGAAGTTCGAAGTTGAACTGATTGCGCCAATCGCTATGGAAGATGGCCTACGCTTTGCGATCCGCGAAGGCGGCCGCACTGTGGGTGCCGGTGTGGTTTCCAAAATCATCGAATAATTGAACGACAAGTTCGATGAGGGTCGCAGGATGAGCCTGCGATCCTCCTATCAACTTTTACGCCTCGAAAGGCTATCAAATGAAAAGCCAAACCATTCGCATTCGGCTGAAAGCGTTTGACTATCGTGTTCTGGACGCCAGCACACAAGAGATCGTCAACACAGCCAAGCGGACAGGTGCCCAAGTACGTGGCCCTATCCCAATGCCGAACAAGATTGAGAAATTCACAGTTTTGCGTTCGCCCCACGTGAATAAAAAAGCCCGTGAACAATTCGAAATTCGCACACATAAACGTTTGCTTGATATCATCGATCCAACACCTCAAACCGTAGACGCGCTGATGAAGCTTGATCTTGCGGCGGGTGTTGACGTTGAAATCAAAGTTTAAGGAGGGCAACACAGATGCGCTCTGGTGTAATCGCTAAAAAGATGGGCATGACTCGCCTTTTCATGGAGGACGGGAAACAGATTCCTGTGACTGTTCTTCTTCTTGACAACCTACAGGTTGTTGCAAACCGCACAGTTGAAAAAGACGGCTATACAGCTGTTCAATTGGGCTGTGGCACAGCAAAAGCAAAACGCACATCCAAAGCGATGCGCGGTCATTTTGCGACGGCCAATGTCGCCCCGAAACGTAAAGTCGCTGAATTTCGCGTCACTGCCGATAATCTTATCGGCGTTGGAGAAGAAATTTCTGCTGCACATTACCTTGAAGGTCAAAAAGTTGACGTTTCCGGCATTTCAATCGGTAAAGGTTTTGCTGGGGCTATGAAACGCCACAACTTTGGTGGCTTGCGCGCCACGCACGGTGTTTCGATCTCGCACCGTTCGCATGGCTCGACTGGTCAGTGTCAAGATCCTGGCAAAGTGTTCAAAGGCAAGAAAATGGCTGGTCATATGGGGGCTGCCCGTATCACAACCCAAAATCTTGAAGTTGTTCGCACAGATGCCGACCGTGGCTTGATCATGGTTAAAGGGGCCGTTCCTGGCTCCAAAGGCGGCTGGGTCACAATCAAAGACGCTGTCAAAAAGAAACTGCCCGAGGGTGTTCCTTTCCCAGCTGCGCTGAAAACCGCAGCCGCCGAGGCACCTGCTGTAGAGCAAACCGAGGGGAGTTCTGAAGAATGAAACTTGATGTAATTAAACTTGACGGCAAGAAATCCGGTTCAGTTGATCTTGGTGACGAGATCTTCGGTCTGGAAGCACGTGCCGACATTTTGCACCGTGTGGTGCGCTGGCAGCGTAACAACGCACAAGCCGGCACGCATAAGGTGAAAACCCGGTCCGAAGTAAGCTACTCGACCAAAAAGATCTATCGTCAAAAAGGTACTGGTGGCGCGCGTCACGGTGCTCGCTCGGCTCCGATCTTTCGCGGTGGTGGCGTTTACAAAGGCCCAACACCTCGCAGCCACGGCCACGAGCTTACGAAGAAATTCCGTAAACTTGGTCTACGCCACGCTCTGTCTGCAAAGGCAAGCGCGGGTGAGCTGGTTGTGATCGACACTGCCGACTTGAAAGATGCAAAAACATCTTCTTTGGCAAAAGCGATCAAGGAACTGGGCTGGAAGCGCGCATTGGTTATCGATGGTGCAGAAGTGAACGAAAATTTCGCAACTGCGGCTCGTAACATCGAAGGCCTGGATATCCTGCCTTCTCAAGGCGCAAATGTTTATGACATCCTGAAACGTGATACACTTGTGTTGACCAAAGCAGGCGTTGAAGCACTGGAGGCTCGATTGAAATGAGCACTAAGGCAGAACATTACGACGTGATCCGCAAACCAATCGTAACCGAAAAAGCAACTATGGCGTCTGAAAATAACGCTGTTGTATTTGAAGTGGCGATCGATGCGAATAAACCGCAAATCAAAGAAGCTGTCGAAAGCTTGTTTGGTGTAAAAGTGAAAGCCGTGAATACGTCGATCACCAAAGGTAAATCAAAACGCTTCCGCGGTCAGCTTGGACGTCGCAAAGACGTTAAGAAAGCATACGTAACCTTGGAAGAAGGAAATACAATCGATATCTCAACGGGTCTCTGATTGAATTTCTAATAGAATTGAAAAGCCCTCCGCAGTGCGGGGGGCTTTTTTCGTTTACCTGTTTGTGTGCTGTGCAACGGAAACCAACACAGTATATGATGTGAAAATAGCAAATACACGCCGATGTGACGGCAAGGTATCTTGATCCGGCCTGCGAATTCGGCGCAAACTGTTTTCAAGTGTTACTTACGAGGATTAGGAACAATGCTGACCCGACGCCATTTTATTGCGACATCAACTGCCCTGTTTTCTGCGCCGATTTCCGGTGCCGTCTGGGCTGGGCCATCGACAGACAGGTCTAAGTGGGATGCGTGGGATGCGCAAGTGACGCCAGCGGCGTATGATCCGGCCACATCTAATCCTTGGGGCGTTTCACTACGGTTTTTGCCGCGTATGGTTGAGGCCAAACCCGGTTTGAAAACGGGTGATATACATGTGGATGCGGTTGCGCGGTATTTGTATCATATCAATGATGATGGCACCGCGATGCGTTATGGCGTGGCCATTGCGCGGGGCAATCTGTATTCACCTGGAACCTATACGATAAAACGCAAGTCCAAATGGCCAACCTGGACGCCAACTGCTTCAATGATCAAACGTGATCCCGAGCTATATAAAGACATTGCCGGTGGCATGGATGCCGGCCCGAACAATCCACTCGGTTCGCGCGCGCTATATCTATATAAAGGCAGCCGCGATACGTATTTGCGTATCCATGGATCGCCACAGCCGAGATCAATCGGTGGGCGTGCCAGCTCTGGATGCGTGCGGATGATTATGCCGCATATCAATGATCTGTATCCGAATGTGCATATCGGATCGACGGTATTTCTGTATCCGCCAGAAGATCGCGTGACGGCAAATACCTAAGCGCTAACCAGCCGTTCTGTTATCTGTTGGAACCGTGCAGATCGGCCCGCCTTCTGGGGTGCGCAACGGTAGGAATGTGTTTTCAACCGGCCCGATATGGCGGTAAACATAACACCCGGTTTCCGGATCGATCCGCACCGCAGATAGATCTTGATAGGGTGCAGCAATTGCCAGCACACCCTCTGGCAGTTCAGCGATGAAACCCTCTTCTGTGATTTTGCTGGTCGTGGAGCAGGCCGCCAATGCAAGTGGGACAAGCGCCAATAGAGTTGTAGATCGTTTCATCGTTTATTCCTTATGTGCATTGGCTAAGAATGTAGGAAAGTCTGCCTGAAAACCAGCCCCTTTTTTTCAAAGAAAGTGTTGTGTTGCCGAATGGAAATAATAGCGTGGTATAGTTTAGCAAAAGATGTCGTTTTCCGCATTTCGGATCAATATCGTTTCTAATGAATTTCCAACTGGACGCATGATCGCTTCTCTGATACTCCCCACCAATCGCTTGGCCTCGGATTCGTTCTGGGGCCTGTTATATATTTCTAAGAGGGTTCGCGTGATGCGGACCACAAACCAAACGGAAGACAGAAAGCATGGCACTAAAGTCGTATAAACCGACGACGCCAGGCCAACGTGGGTTGGTTCTGATTGACCGTTCGGAGCTTTGGAAAGGACGTCCTGTTAAATCTCTTACAGAGGGACTTAGCAAAAAGGGCGGCCGGAACAATACCGGACGAATCACTATGCGTCGCAAGGGTGGGGGCGCAAAGCGTCTTTATCGTATTGTTGATTTCAAACGTAACAAATTTGATGTTGCAGCCACAGTTGAGCGGATCGAGTATGACCCCAACCGGACTGCATTTATCGCGCTTGTCAAATATGACGACGGCGAGCAAGCATACATCATCGCACCACAGCGCCTAGGCGTTGGTGACAAGATCATCGCATCAGCCAAGGCTGACGTTAAACCAGGGAACGCAATGCCGTTTACTGGCTTGCCAATCGGCACAATCATCCACAACATCGAACTAAAAGCAGGTAAAGGCGGTCAGATCGCTCGTGCTGCCGGGACTTATGCTCAGTTTGTTGGTCGTGATGGTGGCTACGCGCAAATCCGCCTTTCTTCCGGTGAATTGCGTTTGGTTCGTCAGGAATGCATGTGTACCGTTGGTGCCGTTTCAAACCCTGACAACTCCAACCAAAACCTTGGTAAAGCTGGTCGTAACCGTCACAAGGGTATTCGCCCCTCTGTTCGTGGCGTTGTTATGAACCCCGTCGATCACCCGCATGGTGGTGGTGAAGGTCGCACGTCAGGTGGTCGCCACCCTGTGTCACCTTGGGGTAAACCAACTAAAGGTGCACGCACTCGGAATAAGAAGAAGGCATCCAGCCGTCTTATCATCCGGTCACGTCACGCTAAGAAGAAGGGTCGCTAGAATATGGCACGTTCTGTATGGAAAGGCCCGTTTGTCGACTCTTACGTGCTTAAAAAAGCCGAAGCAGCTCGGGAATCCGGTCGCAACGATGTAATTAAAATCTGGTCACGTCGCTCAACTATCTTACCGCAATTTGTTGGTTTGACGTTTGGCGTATATAATGGCCGTAAACATATCCCAGTTAACGTTTCCGAAGAAATGATTGGTCAAAAGTTTGGTGAGTATGCGCCAACTCGCACCTATTACGGTCACGCAGCTGATAAAAAAGCAAAGCGGAAGTAGAGTCATGGGTAAGCAAAAAAACGCACGCCGCGTGGCAGACAACGAAGCAATGGCAAAAACTCGCATGCTTCGCACAAGCCCGCAAAAACTTAATCTGGTTGCCCAGCTTATTCGCGGTAAGAAAGTTTCAACAGCTTTGACTGATCTGACTTTCTCCAAAAAACGTATCTCTGATGATGTTAAGAAATGTCTTCAGTCTGCAATTGCGAATGCTGAAAACAATCATAACCTTGACGTGGACGAATTGATCGTCGCTGAAGCATGGGTTGGCAAGAACATGACACTGAAACGCGGTCGCCCTCGGGCTCGCGGTCGTTTCGGGAAGATCATGAAGCCATTTGCCGAAATCACCATTTTGGTGCGTCAAGTTGAGGAGCAAGCATAATGGGTCAGAAGATTAATCCAATTGGCATGCGCCTGCAGGTAAACCGCACTTGGGATAGCCGCTGGTATGCGGAATCCAAAGATTTTGCCGGCCTTCTTCTTGAAGACATCAAAATGCGCGAGTTCATCAAAGAAGATTGCAAACAGGCTGGTATCAGCCGCGTAATCATTGAACGTCCTCACAAAAAATGCCGCGTCACAGTTCACACTGCACGTCCTGGCGTTATCATTGGCAAGAAAGGTGCAGACATCGAAACTCTGCGCAAAAATCTTGCCGCGATGACCGACAGCGAATTGCACCTGAACATTGTCGAGGTTCGCAAGCCCGAAATGGATGCGGCGCTGGTTGCCGAGAATATCGCGCAACAACTTGAGCGTCGTGTGTCTTTCCGTCGTGCAATGAAACGCACAGTGCAAAACACAATGCGCATGGGTGCTCTTGGCATTCGTGTAAATGTGGCTGGTCGTCTCGGCGGGGCAGAAATTGCGCGGACAGAATGGTATCGTGAAGGCCGCGTGCCTTTGCACACTCTTCGTGCCGACATCGACTACGCACACGCAGAAGCGATGACACCTTACGGTATCATCGGGATCAAAGTCTGGATCTTTAAAGGCGAGATCATGGAACACGATCCACAAGCGCGTGACCGTAGACTAGAGCAACTCCAGCAAGGCCCTGCACCTCGTGGTGCTGGCGGCCGTCGCTAAGGAGGTATGAACAATGCTACAACCAAAGCGTACTAAATTCCGCAAAATGCACAAAGGCCGTATCCATGGTCTTGCCAAAGGCGGAACCGAGCTAAACTTCGGTACTTTCGGTCTGAAATCAGTTGAGCCTAGCCGCGTAACTGCCCGTCAAATCGAAGCTGCCCGTCGTGCAATGACACGTCACATGAAACGTCAAGGCCGGGTCTGGATCCGTATTTTCCCAGACACACCTGTGACATCCAAACCTACCGAAGTCCGGATGGGTAAAGGTAAAGGTTCTGTTGATTTTTGGGCAGCCAAAGTCAAACCGGGCCGTGTGATGTTCGAAATCGACGGCGTTACAGAAGTTGTTGCGCGCGAGGCCCTACGTCTGGCTGCAATGAAACTGCCTGTAAAAACCCGCACGATCGTTCGCGAAGACTGGTAAGGTGGTGGTGGAATAAGCCCCACTCTACAAAACGTTTAAACCCCTGCCCGATTTGGTGGGGGTTTCATTCGGGTGAACCAATTCGCAATTTGCCCTTGCTTTATAGGGCGGGGCGGCCTAAAGGAACACTTCACTATGACCTCCACTAGAATCAGGGTGACCCACGCGGGCCTGCTGGTGATGTTGAAAGGAATAAGGCGATGAACGCCAAGGAACTACACGATAAAACGCCTGACGAGCTGAAAGAACAGCTTGTGAGCCTGAAGAAAGAAGGTTTCAACCTTCGTTTCCAACAGGCAACTGGCCAACTAGAAAATACCGCACCGATTAAGGCCGCTCGTCGTAACGTTGCGCGCATTAAAACTGTGCTTAATCAAAAAGCTGCTACCGCAGCTTCTGAAGAATAGGGAGCCTTTAGAATGCCCAAACGTATCCTGACTGGCACCGTGACAAGCAACCAGAATGAGCAAACCGTAACGGTTTCTGTCGAACGTCGCTTTACACACCCTGTGATGAAGAAAACCATTCGTAAGTCCAAGAAATATCGGGCGCACGATGAAAAGAACGAATTCAATGTTGGTGATACAGTCCGAATTCAGGAATGTGCACCAAGATCGAAAACCAAACGCTGGGAAGTTTTGGCCAAATAGGTCCGAACCAACAGTATAATCGAAACCCTAGGGAGAAGGCATGATAGCCCCCTATAGGTCGGGAGACATCAAATGATCCAGATGCAGACCAATCTAGATGTAGCTGACAACAGCGGCGCTCGCCGTGTTCAGTGCATCAAGGTTCTGGGTGGTTCCAAGCGTAGATACGCAAGCGTTGGCGACATTATTGTCGTTTCCGTTAAGGAAGCCATTCCACGTGGTCGTGTGAAAAAAGGCGACGTCCGCAAGGCCGTCGTTGTTCGCACAGCCAAAGAAGTCCGTCGTGAAGACGGTACAGCCATTCGTTTTGATACAAATGCTGCAGTAATTCTGAATAACAACAACGAGCCGCTTGGCACCCGTATCTTTGGGCCAGTCGTTCGTGAGTTGCGCGCGAAGAACTTCATGAAGATCATCTCGCTTGCTCCGGAGGTTCTGTAACATGGCTGCTAAATTGAAAAAAGGCGACAAGGTTGTCGTTCTGACTGGCAAAGACAAAGGTAAAGAGGGCGAAATCAGCTCTGTTAACCCTGCTGCCGGCAAAGCCGTTGTTGACGGTTTGAACGTTTCAATCCGCCACGTACGCCAAAGCCAGACCACTCAAGGTGGCCGCGTTCCTCAAGCAATGCCAATCGATCTTTCGAACCTGGCGTTGTTGGACAGTAAAGGCAAAGCAACGCGCGTTGGCTTCCGTATGGAAGACGGCAAAAAAGTGCGTTTTGCAAAAACCACAGGGGAGACAGTATAATGCTTGATGATGCAAACTACCAACCCCGCCTAAGAACACTTTATAACGACACCATCCGTGCCGCTATGAAAGAAGAGTTCGGCTATAAAAATGATATGATGATTCCCAAGCTCGATAAAATCGTGCTGAACATGGGGATTGGTGAAACTGTAAAAGACACCAAGAAAATCAGATCTGCCGAAGCTGACCTCACCGCGATTGCTGGCCAAAAGGTTGTTATCACCAAGGCCAAAAAATCCATCGCTACATTCCGTGTTCGTGAAGACATGCCTTTGGGTGTGAAAGTTACGCTGCGTGGCGAACGTATGTATGGCTTTCTTGATCGTCTGATCACCGTTGCAATGCCTCGTATCCGCGATTTCCGTGGAATTTCCGACAAATCATTTGACGGCCGTGGTAACTATGCAATGGGTTTGAAAGAACACATCGTTTTCCCTGAAATCGACTATGATAAAGTAGACGAAATCTGGGGCATGGATATCGTAATTTGCACCACTGCCGATACTGACGCAGAAGCGAAATCTTTGTTGAAGGCATTTAACATGCCGTTCACCAAGTAGACGCGGGGAGAAAAAGAACATGGCTAAAAAAGCAATGGTCGAACGCGAGAAAAAGCGCCAAAAGTTAGTTGCAAAATATGCAACCAAACGTGCCGCGCTTAAAGCAATCGCTGCCGACACAAGCAATCCGATGGAAGAACGCTTCAAAGCGAACCTCGCGCTTGCAAAACTGCCGCGGGATTCGTCCGCCACACGGTTGCATAACCGTTGCGCGCTGACGGGTCGTCCACACGCTTACTATCGTAAGTTTGGCATTTCACGTATCGCGCTGCGGGAACTTGGGTCGAATGGCCTGATCCCCGGCCTGGTTAAATCTAGCTGGTAAGGGAGAGATAGTATGAACGATCCTATCGCAGATATGCTCACTCGTATCCGGAATTCCCAGATGCGTGGTAAATCCACCGTTTCCACTCCTGATTCCAAACTTCGTGTTCGGGTTCTGGATGTGTTGGCTGACGAAGGCTACATCCGTGGCTATGAAAAAATGACGGGCGCCGACGGCCACCCTGCCATTGAAATCAGCTTGAAATATTTTGATGGCATCCCTGTTATTCGCGAATTGAAACGGGTTTCAAAACCTGGTCGTCGCGTTTACATGGGTGTAAAAGACATCCCTATTGTCCGTCAGGGCCTGGGTGTTTCCATCGTATCGACGTCCAAGGGCGTCATGACAGATGCAGCAGCACGCAACGCCAATATTGGCGGCGAAGTGCTCTGCACCGTATTCTAGGGGGTCTGAATGTCTCGTATTGGTAAGAAACCGGTCGAGCTGCCCGCAGGTGTTTCGGCATCGCTGTCAGGTCAGACCGTTGAAGTGAAAGGCCCCAAAGGGACCTTAAGCTTCACAGCAACAGACGACGTTACGATCACAATCGATGGTAACACTGTTTCAGTTGTTCCTCGTGGATCAAGCAAACGCGCACGCCAGCAGTGGGGTATGAGCCGCACTATGGTTGGCAACCTGGTGACAGGCGTTACTCAAGGCTTCAAGAAAGAACTTGAGCTGAACGGTATCGGCTATCGTGCATCTATGGAAAACCCGACGCGGTTGAAATTGATGCTTGGTTTGTCACATGATGTTTTGATTGATATCCCTAGTGATGTAACTGTCACAACACCAAAGCAAACCATCATCATCATTGAGGGAATTGATTCCCAACGTGTTGGTCAAATCTCTGCGGAAATTCGTGAATGGCGTAAACCCGAGCCTTATAAAGGCAAAGGGATTAAGTACAAAGACGAATATATCTTCCGCAAAGAAGGTAAGAAGAAGTAGGAACCCAGGAAATGGCAAACAGCAAAAGAGACTTGTTTCTAAAGCGCCGCCTGCGCGTTCGGAACAAATTGCGGAAAATGGCAAATGGACGTCCGCGTCTATCCGTTCACCGCAGCAACAAGAACATCAGCGTTCAGCTGATCGACGATGTAAACGGCGTAACACTAGCGTCAGCATCAACAATGGAGAAAGCTTTGGGTGTTGTTGGCAAAAACAACGTCGAAGCTGCCGCCAAAGTTGGCGCTGCGATTGCAGAGCGCGCAAAGAAAGCCAAAGTGAGCGATTGTTATTTCGACCGCGGCGGTTTCCTCTTTCACGGAAAAGTAAAAGCCTTGGCTGATGCTGCCCGTGAAGGTGGACTTAAGTTCTAGGAGACGATTGAATGGCTAGAGATAATAATCGGGGTAACCGTCGCGACCGTGACGAAAACCCAGAATTCGCCGATCGTCTTGTTGCGATCAACCGTGTGTCAAAAACCGTGAAAGGTGGTAAACGCTTTGGCTTTGCTGCACTTGTGGTTGTTGGCGATCAAAAGGGCCGCGTCGGCTTTGGTAAAGGTAAAGCCAAAGAAGTACCTGAAGCGATCCGCAAAGCAACGGAACAGGCCAAGCGTCAGCTGATTCGTGTTCCTTTGCGTGAAGGCCGCACATTGCACCACGACATCAATGGCCGTCACGGTGCAGGTAAAGTTGTGATGCGCACAGCCCCAGAGGGAACCGGTATTATTGCCGGTGGTCCAATGCGTGCTGTTTTTGAAATGTTGGGAGTTAAGGACGTTGTGGCCAAATCACTTGGTTCGCAAAACCCTTACAACATGATCCGCGCAACCATTGACGGGCTGAAAAAAGAATCCAGCCCACGCAATGTTGCACAACGTCGTGGCAAAAAAGTTGCTGACATTTTGAACAAGCCAGCTGAGGCCCCTGCGGCTGAAGCTGCAGAAGCATAAGGGAGATTGGTAAGGTGGCTAAAACTATCGTTGTAAAACAAATCGGTTCTCCTATTCGCCGTCCCGAAAAACAGCGTCAAACGCTGATCGGGCTGGGCCTGAACAAAATGCACAAAACACGCGAATTGAACGACACACCGGCAATTCGTGGAATGGTTAACAAGATCCCGCATCTTGTCGAAATCATCGAAGAAAAAGGCTAAACCTTTCAGGTTTTTGCCTTTGTGCTCAAAATTAGAAAACGCTCCACAGAAATGCGGGGCGTTTTTTGTTTGGGCGGTGCAATATGACCAAATCAGTTTTAAGTTGTTAAAAGGTGAAAACGGGTTACTGTGTGGAATAGAAAAATAGAACAAAAAAACCAAACAGGAATACATCAATGAACACGCCTAACCTTACTGAAATGGGAATTTTAAATCCGGAACAAATCATCGGCTATGAATCGGTGCATGTATCCAAAGATACAGATGTTCTGCGGGTCAATTATAAGCGCCCAAAAGGGTCGTTCCTGCCGAAACGCCGCCGCTATGAATTTAAACGCATTGGTAAACCGATGCCTGGAAATGAATTGCACGGTGAAGATGCAATCCGGTATGAGATTTCTCCCATTCTTGCACGCGCCACGGCAGAATTGGATGCGCTGCTTGCGAGTAACAAGAAAAAGAAGGCAACCAAGCAAAGCGTGAAACAAGAGTTGGCCGAGTTAAAATCGGAAATGAAGGACCGCATCTCGCATATAGCTGCAATGATCGATACGCTTGAATAAAGACGACATATAAAACGAACACCAATGCCCGGTAATTTTCCGGGCATTTTTATTTGGACATTTCTTAGACAAGCTGACAGTTAACGCGGCGGTTTTTACTGTTATACTGCCCATTGCGCAGAATCAGGAGATAGCAACATGACGTTCAAACCAACCCCGCAATTTGAAACCGTAATAAAGGCCATTGATACCGTAAACGCCGAAGATCCCAGAACAACTACGATTGACGGTGTCGAGTACCCTTATGAAACGGTTTACGCCGACAGAATGACCGCAACATTGGCGCGGATGTATCCGGAGGCGTCTGAATTGTTGCGCATTGCGGCTCGTGCTCAACATATCCGCCGCTGGCAAATTCCGCGTGATACTTATCCGCGTAATCGCGAGGGCTATCAGAAATGGCGCCTATCGATGCGCCAGCTTCATTCCGATCTGGTGGGTGATATCATGGCCAAGAATGGCTATAGCGCAGACGATATCGCGCTGGTCGGATCGTTTCTGCGAAAGGAGCGTTTGAAACGTGAAGCAGATTCGCAAGCCTTGGAAAATGTGGTGGATGTGGTGTTTATTGATTTCTATTGGGATGAGTTTGTCGCCAAATTCTCTGATTATGACGATGACAAGCTGATCGATATCGTGGGTAAAACTCTACGCAAGATGTCAAGCCACGGCCATCAGGCGGCTTTGGCACTAGATTTACCCGCCGCAACTGCAAAAATCGTATTGGCCGCGGTGGAACGCGAAAAACATACACTGGCCAAGATGGTAGAGCGTGAAGCGAAGTAAGAGCGAAGATATTTGCTTGATCCTTTCGCGGCGTGGCGCTATACGCGCCAAGTGGCGAGTCTTTCGCCGCGAAATTTAACTTTTAAGCCGTGGTTGGCCCCTTCGCTCATGGGCCATATCCGGTAAGGAGAGAGCGACATGAAATTAAATGAACTGCGCGACAATCCAGGCGCAACAAAATCCCGTAAACGTATTGGCCGCGGTGCCGGTTCCGGAACCGGTAAAACCGGTGGTCGTGGTATCAAAGGCCAAAAATCACGTTCGGGTGTTGCGATCAAAGGTTTCGAAGGCGGTCAAATGCCTTTGTATCAACGTCTTCCAAAGCGTGGCTTTAACAGCCGTAACAGAAAAAGCTTTGCTGTGGTCAATCTGATGATCATCCAGAAATTTATCGACGCCGGCAAGCTTGACGCTAAAAAAACAATCACAGAAGAAGCCCTGCTAGAAGCTGGCGTTGTTCGCCGCATTCTTGACGGTGTTCGTATCCTTGCAAAAGGTGAAGTAACTTCTAAAGTTAAACTTGAAGTGACCGGCGCATCTAAAGCAGCGATTGACGCGGTTGAAAAATCTGGCGGTTCTTTGACTGTCAAATCAGCGGCATCTGCGGAATAAACCTTGTGAGTGGCCCAATGGCTGCTTACATAATATCTAAGTTTTCCTTAGCGCCGCCAACCGGAAAACGGTTTGGCGGCGCTTTCATTGAGTAATGAGGCCCTAAATGGCATCTGCAGCAGAACAAATGGCAGCCAACATGAGCTGGAGCGCGTTTACCAAAGCGGGCGAGCTTCGCAGCCGTATTCTTTTCACCGTCGGTTTGCTGATGGTTTACCGTTTGGGCACTTATATTCCGGTTCCCGGTATTGACGCGGGTGCTCTACAGCGCTTCATGGATAGTGCGGCAACCGGGATCGGTGGCATCCTGTCGATGTTCACCGGCGGGGCATTAAAACGGATGGGCATTTTTGCACTTGGTATTATGCCCTATATTTCGGCATCGATTATCATTCAGTTGTTGACGGCCATGTGGGCGCCTCTTGAGCAGTTGAAAAAAGAAGGCGAAGTTGGCCGCAAGAAGATCAATCAATACACCCGCTACGGGACAGTGTTTTTGGCTACACTGCAGGCGTTTGGCCTTGCTAAAAGCCTTGAGGCTGGTGATCTGGTAACCAATGCGGGCCTATACTTCGAGGCCGCAACCGTTGTAACGCTGGTTGGTGGCACCATGTTCCTGATGTGGCTGGGTGAACAAATAACCGCACGCGGTATCGGTAACGGCATTTCGTTGATCATCTTTGTTGGTATTGTGGCCGAGATCCCAGCGGCATTGGTGCGTTTCCTTGCTCAAGGACGAGAAGGCAGCATCAGCCCCGTGGTGATTGTCGGGATTTTGGTTATGGTCGCGGCGGTGATCGCGTTTGTGGTGTTTATGGAGCGCGCGTTGCGCAAAATCCATATTCAGTATCCGCGGCGTCAGGTCGGGATGAAGGTTTATGATGGCAGCAATTCGCACCTACCGATCAAGGTAAATCCAGCGGGCGTTATTCCAGCGATCTTTGCATCATCTTTGTTGCTACTTCCGACAACGCTGGCCACATTCTCGGGTCAAAGCACAAGCCCGTTCATGTCAACGGTCCTTGCATATTTTGGCCCTGGCCAACCTTTGTATCTGTTGTTCTTTACGGCGATGATCGTATTCTTTACCTTTTTCTACACAACCAACGTTGCGTTCAAAACTGACGAAGTTGCGGACAACCTGAAAAATCAAAACGGGTTTGTGCCCGGTATTCGCCCGGGCAAGAAAACCGCTGAGTATCTGGATTACGTTGTGATGCGTTTGCTGGTTGTTGGCTCTGCTTATTTGGCGCTGGTGGCTTTGCTTCCTGAAATTCTGCGCTCACAGCTAAACGTGCCATTCTATTTTGGCGGGACATCTGTTTTGATTGTTGTGTCTGTGACGATGGATACCATCCAGCAAATACAATCGCACCTTTTGGCGCACCAATATGAAGGGTTGATTGAAAAATCCCAACTTCGCGGTAAAAAGCGTCGTAAGCGTGGAGGGGGGCGTAAATGAATATAATCCTATTAGGGCCACCAGGAGCTGGCAAAGGTACACAAGCACGCCGTTTGGTAGACGAACGTAACATGATCCAGCTTTCAACGGGTGATATGCTACGCGAAGCGCACACCTCGGGTACTGAAATGGGGAAAGTCGTTGCCGAGATCATGGGCGCCGGCAAACTGGTTACGGACGAGATTGTAATTGGCCTGATTGATGAAAAATTACGCGGTGAAAACGGCGGCGGTTTTATCTTTGACGGGTTCCCGCGTACGCTTGCCCAAGCGGATTCTCTGGCCGAACTTTTGGAAAAGCATGGTCAAACTCTTGATGCTGTGGTTGAGATGCGCGTCGATGATGAGGCGCTTGTGGCGCGTATTACAGGGCGTTTTACTTGTGGCAATTGTGGCGAAGTTTACCACAAAGTAACCAAACCCTCCAAAGTAGAAGGCACCTGCGATGTTTGCGGCCAACAGCAAATGAAGTTCCGCACCGATGACAATGAAGAAAGCCTACGCACAAGATTGATGGAATACTACAAAAAGACGTCGCCATTGATCGGGTATTATTATGCAAAAGCCTTGCTAAAGCCGGTAAATGGCCTCGGTGAAATCGAAGAAGTTGCAGCGGAAATTTCAACGGTGTTGGGTTAATTCATCTGTGCCCTTGACGATCTTTCGAAAACGACATAAATCACCTCATCATCTTCAAGAATCAATTCGAATTCAATCTGATTCTTGGACTTGGACAATAAACGTCAACGATAGCCCGCAGGTTTATTCCTTCGGGCTTTGGTTGTGAAAAAAGGCTCTGGAACTACGGAGCCGCAACAAAAAGGAAGATACCACGTGGCACGTATTGCCGGCGTAAATATCCCGACCCACAAACGGGTCCCGATCGCCCTTACTTATATTACCGGAATTGGCAAAACATCTGCTGAAAGCATTTGTGAAGCTGTAAAAATCGATTCAACACGTCGTGTGAATGAACTTTCAGATGCAGAAGTTCTTTCCATTCGTGAGCATATCGATGCAAACTTTGACGTTGAAGGCGATCTTCGCCGCGAAGTTCAAATGAACATCAAACGTCTAATGGATCTTGGTTGCTACCGTGGCCTTCGTCACCGTCGTAAACTTCCTGTGCGTGGACAACGTACACACACTAACGCTCGTACTCGCAAAGGCCCTGCACGGGCTATTGCTGGTAAGAAGAAATAGGAGGGTTAGACAATGGCTCGCGAAAAGACACGCACAAAACGTAAAGAACGCAAAAACATCGCCTCTGGCGTTGCGCATGTAAACTCTTCGTTCAACAACACAAAGATCCTGATCTCCGATGTTCAAGGCAATGCGATTGCATGGTCTTCCGCTGGTACAATGGGTTTCAAAGGGTCTCGTAAATCGACACCTTACGCTGCTCAAATGGCTGCAGAAGACGTTGGGAAAAAAGCGCAAGAACATGGCGTGAAAACGCTGGAAGTTGAAGTTCAAGGGCCGGGTTCTGGCCGTGAATCAGCGCTTCGTGCTTTGGCTGCAATCGGTTTCAACATTACTTCAATTCGTGATGTAACTCCTATCGCGCACAACGGTTGTCGTCCTCCGAAACGTCGCCGCGTATAATCGCGTTTAAGAATAGTTTTTCCGGATTGCCCTTTGGCCGTCCGGGATTGTCATTTAAACCTCGGGCGTTTCTGGTCGTAGGACATGGATCAGAAACATGAATGGAGGGACAAGCATGATCCACAAAAATTGGCAAGAGCTGATCAAACCGACACAACTGGAAGTTACGCTGGGAAATGATCCTACGCGTGACGCGACTGTGGTTGCAGAGCCTTTGGAGCGCGGTTTTGGTCTGACGATGGGGAACGCGCTGCGGCGTGTCCTGATGTCTAGCCTTCAGGGTGCAGCCATCACCAGCGTTCAAATCGACAATGTACTGCATGAATTTTCTTCGATTACCGGTGTGCGTGAAGACGTAACCGATATCGTGTTGAATCTAAAAGGCGTATCAATGGCCATGGAAGTTGAAGGCCCCAAACGCCTTTCCGTTTCCGCCAAAGGGCCAACCGTTGTAACCGCGGGCGATATATCCGAAAGTGCTGGTATTTCAGTCCTAAACAAAGATCACGTGATTTGTCACCTTGATGAAGGCGCAGATTTGTTTATGGAGCTTACTGTTGATACCGGCAAAGGCTATGTCGCTGCCGATAAAAACAGTGCAGAAGATGTGCCAATCGGGCTTATCCAGATTGATGCAATTTTCTCTCCGGTTCGTAAGGTCTCTTACAACGTTCAGCCTACACGCGAAGGCCAGGTTCTGGATTTCGATAAGCTGACTATGAAGATCGAAACAGACGGGTCTATCTCACCCGAAGATGCGGTTGCGTTTGCGGCGCGCATTCTTCAAGACCAGCTGTCTATTTTCGTGAACTTCGATGAGCCTGAAGCCGCCAGCCGCCAAGAAGAAGACGATGGTTTGGAATTCAATCCGCTTCTGCTTAAGAAGGTGGACGAGCTTGAACTGTCTGTACGTTCTGCAAATTGCCTGAAAAACGATAACATCGTTTACATTGGCGATTTGATCCAGAAAACAGAAGCTGAAATGCTTCGCACACCAAACTTTGGACGTAAATCTTTGAATGAGATCAAAGAAGTACTGTCTGGAATGGGTCTGCATCTGGGAATGGACGTCGAAGATTGGCCGCCAGAAAACATCGAAGATCTGGCGAAAAAATTCGAAGACCAGTTCTAGAATTCTAGGGGCGGTTCGCCGCCCCGAATGCCCACGCTAAGTGGGGAATGTATGGGCATTTGCCTCAAGGAGAGTATCCCGCACGCATGGGATGCCAGACAAAGTATAAAGCAATATAAGGACTAAAAGCATGCGTCACGCACGAGGATACCGCCGCCTAAATCGAACACACGAACACCGTAAAGCGCTTTTTGCAAATATGGCTGGTTCGTTGATCGAACATGAACAAATCAAAACAACACTGCCAAAGGCCAAAGAGCTTAAGCGCGTTGTTGAAAAACTAATTACACTTGGCAAACGTGGCGATCTACACGCGCGCCGTTTGGCTGACAGCCGTTTGAAACAAGACATACACGTAGCAAAACTGTTCGAAATTCTTGGCCCACGTTACAAAGACCGTAACGGCGGTTGTGTTCGAGTGCTAAAAGCTGGTTACCGGTATGGTGATATGGCACCTATGGCGATCATTGAGTTGGTTGACCGTGATGTAAATGCAAAAGGTTCTGCTGATAAAGCCCGCCTTGAGGCTGCTGAAGCGTCAGAATAAGAAATTATAAATTTATATAACAAGCCTGCCTATGAGGCAGGCTTGTTAGTTTGTAGCGCCCAGAGAAGGGTTTTTATTGCGTCGGATGGAAGCTTCCAAATCCGATAGTAGAAACTTAATTTGTGTCTCGCCCAAAGGTGTTGCCCCGAGAAATTCTAACAAGTCTACTCTGGCACTGTCTGGTAAAGACATCAGTTTAGCGAAAACATCGGGATCAATTTTTTTCACAGCTTCACACCTTTTTGCGTACGTCGGGTGCAATTTAAAGTTGTTACAGAAAAACACAACTTGTCTAAAAGGACATGTATTCCAGTTAAATTCGCAAAAGAAGCGCACTGTACTTTTGTTCTTTTACAATTCGCCGTAATGTTCCATATGTCAGATCTATTTTCCAAATCAGAATCGAACTCCAACATCCAACGTCCACTTGCGGATCGGTTGCGGCCAGTACGGTTGTCTTCGGTTATTGGTCAGACCGAACTATTAGGCCGTGATGGATCGCTTGCCGTGATGCTAAGGGGAACGTTATCGTCGATTATCTTTTGGGGGCCGCCTGGTGTTGGCAAAACCACAATTGCACGATTGCTTGCGCATGAAACAGCGAGCGCGTTTGTGCAAATCAGCGCAATCTTTTCGGGCGTTGCCGACCTAAAGAAAATATTTGAAACGGCCAAAATTCGTCGGGAAAACGGCAAGTCTACAATTTTGTTTGTTGACGAAATACACAGGTTTAATAAATCCCAACAAGACAGCTTCTTGCCGCACATGGAAGACGGCACAATCACCTTGGTTGGAGCGACAACCGAAAATCCATCGTTTGAACTAAACTCTGCGTTGCTGTCGCGGGTTCAGGTTATGGTTTTGACACGGCTAACATTGGCCGAGCTTGAGCAAATCGCCCAACGGGCCGAGCAGGAATTGAATCTTGCGCTGCCGCTAACCGGCGAAGCCCGCGAACATCTTTTGGAAATTGCCGATGGGGATGGCCGTGCGCTGTTGAATTTGATCGAGCAAATTCTGGCGTGGAAATTAGAAGAAAATATTGATGTGCCGATATTGTCAAAACGGCTGGCGCGTCGTGCGCAATCTTATGACAAAAAAGGCGATGCCCATTTCAATCTAATTTCGGCGCTGCACAAATCTGTGCGCGGGTCTGATCCTGATGCGTCGCTTTATTGGTTTGCCCGTATGCTTACTGGTGGCGAAGATCCACGGTATCTGGCGCGGCGCATTTTGCGTATCGCGGTCGAAGATATCGGATTGGCTGATCCACAGGCGCAATCGATTTGTATAGAAGCATGGGAAACCTATGAACGCCTCGGAAGCCCCGAAGGTGAGCTTGCTTTGGCGCAAGCGGTTACCTATTTGGCGCTTGCCCCGAAATCGAACGCCACGTATGTGGCGTTTAAGGCCGCAATGAATGAAGCTAAAAAATCGGGGTCAGAGCCTCCACCCCGCCATATCCTGAACGCGCCAACCAAATTGATGAAAGATCAGGGGTACGGGGCAAATTATGCATATGATCACGACAGCGACGACGGATTTTCCGGCCAAAATTATTTTCCCGATGCAATGAAGCGAAAAACCTTTTATCAACCCAATGAGCGTGGCTTTGAACGCGAATTGAAAAAACGGCTGCAATATTTTGCGAAACTGCGGGTAAAACGAAATGAAAGATGATCAGATATGATAGGTACGGTTTTACAAGTTGCGGCGGGCGGGGCGATTGGCGCGTCGGGCCGATATTTGACAAGTGTTGCCGCAACCAAAATGATCGGACACGGATATCCGTGGGGCACGATGATTGTGAATGTAGTTGGGTCGTTTGGCATGGGGATGCTGGTAGTTTACCTGATGTCAAAAGATGGCGGCACACGGTATGCGCCTTTGTTGATGACAGGTGTTTTGGGTGGGTTTACCACATTCTCGGCGTTTTCACTGGATGCCTTAACAATTTTTGAAAGAGGCGAAGCAATGCCAGCATTATTCTACGTTCTTGCAACGGTCGCTCTTTCGATATTGGCCATTTTCATCGGCCTCTCGGTTGCGCGGGGTATTTGGGCATGAGCGGCGTTCAGCAATTGGAAATATCCAAAGACGATTCCGGCCAACGTTTGGATCGCTGGTTTCGCCGCCAGTTTGCGCATATTGGCCAAGGGCGTATCGAAAAGATGTGCCGCAAAGGAGAGATTCGCGTGGATGGCGGGCGGGTTAAGGCCTCGACCCGCGTGGAAGAAGGGCAAATCGTGCGTATTCCGCCAATGCCTGATCCTCATGAGATTACCGCACGCGCCAAGACTGATAATATGATCACCAATGCTGATATCAAAATGATTCAGGCGACGGTGCTGTATCGCGATGAACATATCATTGCGATCAACAAACCCCCCGGCCTTGCGACGCAAGGGGGCAGTAAACAAACCCGCCACGTGGATCAATTGGCCGAGGCGCTGAAATTTGGCAATGCCGAAAAACCACGTCTTGTGCATCGGTTGGACAAAGACACATCCGGCATTTTGCTGCTGGCCCGCACACGCTCTGTTGCCGCGTCTTTGACGCAGGCGTTTCGGTCGCGCGAGGCGCGCAAAATTTACTGGGCGGTTGTTGGTGGTGCGCCGAATCCTAAGATGGGAACAGTGCGCTATGGCTTGGTGCAGGCTGGTGGTCATGGGAAGCACGGCGAGGGCGAGAAAATGGTTTGTATACATCCCCGCGAAGTGGGCGATGTAGAAGGGGCCAAGCGCTCGACCACGGACTACGCTGTGGTGACGGCTGCAGGACGGCGCTGTGCGTGGGTTGCATTGGTGCCGATCACGGGGCGTAAACACCAGTTGCGAGCGCATATGGCGGAATTTGGTCATCCGATTATTGGCGATGGTAAATACGGCGGTTCTGGTCAGGAAAACCAGGGCGATGGCTGGGGTGCGCAATTGGGCGGTGACATTAGCAAAAAGCTGCACCTACACGCGCGTTCGATCAAGCTGCCACACCCGGTGACGGGCGCAAGCCTTGAAATCACTGCGCCTATGCCCGAGCATATGAAACGCACATGGGAAACCTTTGCGTGGGATCCGCGGGATTACCCCGAAGACCCATTTGAGGAATTCATGTGAGCGACGGTCTGAAACTGGTTCTTTTTGACGTGGATGGAACGCTGGTGGATAGCCAGCATCATGTGCATCAGGCAATGGAAACGGCGTTTGCTGTGGTAAATCTGGCCCCCCCGGATTTGCATCAATCGCGCAAAACCATTGGCCTTTCTCTGACAGACGCCATGCAGCAAATACGACCGGAACTAAATGTGGAAATGCATGAACGTTTGGCGCGCGAATGTGAAATTGCGTTTCTGGATCAGAGTGCGTCGGAAAGTGATTTCGTCACAGCGCCATTGTTTGATGGGATTGCTGATTTGTTAACCGAATTGGCATCGATTGATAACGTGTTGCTTGGGGTCGCAACGGGAAAATCACGTGCAGGGCTGGATCGGATGCTTTCGACATATCAGTTGGAAAATACCTTTCAAACCAAACAGGTTGCGGATGATCACCCCTCAAAACCGAACCCTTCGATGATACTGGCCGCGATGGCGGAATTGGGGGTTGAGGCCCGCGATACAATGGTGATTGGCGATACGACGTTTGATATGGAAATGGGCCGAAATGCCAAGGTTACGACCGTTGGCGTCTCGTGGGGCTACCATGAAAACACGATGCTTAAGGCCGCCGGCGCCGATTTTATTATTGAAGATGTGCAAAACCTGAAAAACTGTATTCATGAGATGTGGGATTAAAGAAATGTCAGAGTGGCAAGCAAAACGATTTTGGGAAAAAACAACGGTTAAGGCAAGCGATGCCGGGTTTGCCGTGTTGCTTGATCATCGGCCACTTAGAACGCCTGCGAAATCCAAGTTTCTGGTGCCAACCGAAAAAATGGCACTGGAAATCGCCAAAGAATGGGATGCTCAGACCGAAAACATTGATCCAATGACGATGCCCATGACGCGCACCGCGAATGCGGCGATTGACAAGGTAAAGCATCAACATTCCGAGGTTTCCGGCCTGATTGCCGCCTATGGTGAAACGGATTTATTGTGCTATCGGGCGAATGAACCTGAGAAATTGATTGAGCGCCAGAATGCGGCGTGGGACCCATTGCTGGATTGGGCGGCTGAAAAAATGGATGCACCGTTGAACACAGGCAAGGGAATTGTATTTGTTCAACAAGATCAGAATTCACTGGATAAGTTAAAATCGCGGGTCAAAAATTTGGACGAATTTCAGCTGTCGGCATTTTATGATCTTGTTGCACTGTCAGGATCATTGATCATCGGGTTTGCTACCATTGAAAACTTTCTTCCCCCCGCGGAACTTTGGCACCGATCCCGCATTGACGAGGATTGGCAAATCGAAAAATGGGGCGAAGATGAAGAGGCGATGGAGGCGATTCTTGTTAAGAAACAAGGATTCGAACACGCGGCAAACTTCTATTTCCTATGCAAATAATTCGCCTAGGTTGAATATTAACTATTGCTTTTTCGATTATTTTAAAAATAGGGGGCGATATGGACATAATTGCCAAACCGCCCTTGACGTTTTCTTAAGAATTGGCTCAAACTAGCCTCTGTTGGGGAGGATTGTTTCCCCACCGTTTCGCTCTCGGCCCTAACCGGTCGACAAACCGTTCATTTTTGGACGGACTATCAGGAAGAGGTAAAAATGAAAAAAACCGTATTTTTAGGTGCTCTAACAGTTGCAGGTCTTGTGGCCGGCGCCGCTGCAGCAAGCACACTTGACGATGTTAAAGCGCGTGGCAAGTTGAACTGTGGTGTTTCCACAGGTCTTGTTGGTTTTGCATCACCAGACGCAAATGGCCGTTGGGAAGGTTACGACGTGGCTGTATGTCGTGCTGTTGCTGCTGCTGTTTTAGGCGACAAAGACGCTGTTGAGTTTGTTCCACTAAGCTCAAAAACGCGCTTTACTGCGCTAAACTCTGGCGAAGTGGACATGCTTGCCCGTAACACAACATGGACTTTGTCCCGTGACGTTGACCTGAAAATGGAATTCGTTGGTGTTAACTATTATGATGGCCAAGGCTTCATGGTTCCAAAATCTTTGGGTGTTACATCCGCTAAAGATTTGGACGGCGCGACAATCTGTGTTCAAGTAGGCACAACAACAGAGCTGAACCTTGCTGACTATTTCCGTGCAAACAACATCAGCTATGAGCCGGTTCCAGTTGAGAACAACGCTGAATCACAACAGCAGTACCTATCAGGTGCTTGTGACACACTGACAACTGACCGCTCTGCACTTGCTGCAACTCGTGCCGCATTTGAAAAGCCAGACGATCACGTGGTTCTACCTGAAATCGTTTCCAAAGAGCCTCTGGGCCCATTGGTTCGTCACGGTGACAATGCTTGGGGCGATATCGTTCGCTGGACACTGAACGCTCTGATTTCTGCAGAAGAGTTCGGCATCACAGCTGCAAATGCTGACGAGCTGGCTAAAGGCACTGGCAACCCCGAAATCAACCGTATCCTTGGTACGGAAGGCACTTTGGGTGAAATGCTTGGTCTAGACGCTGGTTGGGCAAAAGCCGCGATTAAAGCAAGCGGTAACTTTGGTGAAATCTTTGAGGCCAATGTTGGCGAAAGCACACCAATTGGCCTATCTCGTGGCCTGAACGCATTGTGGACAGATGGTGGTTTGATTTACTCACCTCCTTTCCGCTAGGATACTCACAGATCAGGGCGCGATGCAAATCGCGCCCTTTTTTTACACTAAAAAAATATAACACCTGAGCCTAGCAGGCGGATGATCCGTAAAAGCGAAATAGGCCAGGGAACATGGGGATGTTCTGATGACAACAATGACCGACCCGCCAAAAGCGTCGTTCCGTCTGTCTATGCTACTTTATGATACTCGGTATCGATCAATTACCATTCAGGTAATCGCAATGATCGCGTTGATGCTGGGTGCTCTGTGGCTGATTAACAATGTTCGGGTAAATCTGGCGCTTGCCGGGAAACCATTTGAATTTGGTTTTCTATTTGAATCATCCGGGTATGAGATTAATCAAAAGCTGATTGAGTATTCGTCGCAATCGACACACTTGCGCGCTGCGGCTGTTGGGTTGCTCAACACTCTTTTGGTCGCGACGCTTGGTTGTATTGCAGCAACGTTTCTCGGTGTTTTTGTCGGCGTTTTGCGCCTGTCCAAAAACTGGGTCGTGTCACGTTTGGCGGCTGTATATGTCGAAACATTTAGAAACGTGCCATTGTTGCTTTGGATTTCACTTTCTGTTGTGGCGTATTCACACACTCTGCCAGAGCCAAGAGAGTTTCGGGGTGATAACCCTGCTGCGACTATGAGCATATTTGATAGTGTTGCTGTGACCAATCGGGGTGTTTATGCACCTGAAGCCCTATTTGAGAACAGCTTGGGCAAAGCCTCGGTGCTATGGGATTCATTGAACATACATCTGGATTGGGTCGCGATATTATCAGTTCTTGTTTCTGGTTTGATTGTAAGTTCTTTGATTGCGCGTCGTGCGACCAATATCCAGAATGCAACAGGTGTTCGCCCTTCAACTTGGCATATTCGCATGGCGGTGGTTATCATTCCACCAGTGATTGTCGCGCTTATTCTGGGCTTCCATCTTGGTTACCCCGAAATGACACGGTTTAGTTTTAAGGGTGGTATGTTAATTCGTGGTTCTTTGATCGCGCTGTGGCTTGCGCTAACGTTATATACGGCAGCTTTTATCGCCGAGATTGTGCGGGCCGGGATTATGGCTATTTCAAAAGGTCAATCCGAGGCTGCTGGAGCTCTTGGGATTCGCCCCGGAAAAATCATGAGCCTGATAGTGTTGCCACAAGCAATGCGTGTGATCGTGCCTCCGTTAATCTCGCAATATCTTAACCTTACAAAGAACTCGTCTTTGGCGGTTATCGCGGGCTACATGGATATTACTAGCACCTTGGGTGGTGTTACTATGAATCAAACCGGTCGTGAGCTGGAATCCATTCTGTTGTTGATGCTTTGCTATTTGGCAATTTCGTTGTCGATCTCATCAGTGATGAATTTCTACAACGAACGTACAAAACTGAGGGAGCGCTGATATGTCTAACACAAGTACTCAATCCTATGTGCGCACCGAAATGCTGAGTGAAAAAGCTCCTCCGGTGAGCAACATTGGAATTATTGGCTGGATGAAGGAAAATCTTTTCTCATCCCCTTTAAATGCACTTCTTTCGATTGTTGCGATTGCTTTGATCGTGATACTGCTTTCCTCGACTATGCCATGGATACTTGGCGGCGTTTGGAATGCGTCATCATTAACTGAATGCCGTTTGGTGATTCAGGAAACTGTGGCTCTTGTTGATGGCGAATCTGCATCCCGCGCCTGTTGGGGGGTTGTTCATGAACGGTTCTGGAATCTGATTTACGGTTTCTATCCTGGTGATCTTTATTGGCGTCCAAACCTTGCGCTTGTGCTGTTGTTTGCATCTATCGCGCCGATTTTGTTCAATGGTCTTCCCAAGAAAATGTTGATCCTTTCGGGTGCATTCATCTTTATTGGCCCTTGGTTGCTTTGGGGCGGCCCTGTCTGGACACCGATTGTTGCCTTCCTTGGATTTGCGATCGGGTTTGTTGTGAATAAATTCGCATCAAAAATATTTGGATCGTTGATTGGCATTATTGTTGGTGTGGTCGTCGCGTTTGTTTGGTGGTTGTTTTTGGCTGGAACTGTTAGCCAAGGCATCACACATTCAATCGCCGCAATGCGCCTACCAACTCTAGTTGAAACGCTTCAGACGACTATTCGTAATTATGAATCTGAACTGGAAAAACTGGCAGCCATTCGTGACCCGATTGCCGTGCAGAAAAAAGCCATTCAAGCCAAGATTGATGCGGCTATAGACGCAAATGCTCCGGTTGAGGCGCAACTTGCGAAGTTACGGAAACAACTTGAGGCGCTCGGTAAAAAAACGGATGATGATGTTGATCAGATTGTCGAGCAGAAAAAAATCATTCTAGACTCGATTGCTGCCCTCATGGATAAAAAAGAACCCGTCGCGGCGTTGATTGCTGAAAAGATGCCAATTCATCTGGCTTTGTTGGATGCGTCTGGAAACTATAACCGTATGGACGAAAAGCGTAGAGATAGTGAAAAACGCTTGGAGTTGGTATTGGCGCTGGAAGGTAATCAAGCCAAAGTTTCTGATTTAGCCAAAAGTGTTTCAGAGCAAAAGGCTGCGCTACCGGCTACGGTTTCTTCTTTTGGCAGCATGAACGAAGTGACGGATGAAGTGGCGAAAACCATTCCATCCGAAGATATCGCCTTGCTAAAGAAGTATCTTAATACCAAGGACAAACTAATCCGCGAAGGCGGTGTTATTGATCGTCTTTATGACGATATTGGTTTGGTTGGTCTTGAGCCTGTTCAAAGCCGTGATTTCGGTGGCTTTATGCTGGCAATCCTGTTGGGCATAACAGGTATCGTCCTGTCGTTCCCGCTGGGTATTGTTCTGGCGCTTGGTCGGTTGTCTGATCTGGTGATTATCAAATCCATCAGTGTCGGATTTATCGAATTCATTCGAGGTGTACCTTTGATTACACTGTTGTTTGTGGCGTCGGCTTTGTTGAATTTCTTCCTTCCTAAAGGGACGGAATTTGACATTATGCTTCGGGTTATGATCATGATCACCATCTTTGCCGCGGCATATATGGCCGAGGTTATTCGTGGTGGTCTGGCTGCATTGCCCAAAGGTCAATACGAAGCTGCAGATGCGCTTGGCCTGGACTATTGGCAAGCACAGCGCTTGATCATTATGCCGCAAGCCCTGAAGATCTCGATCCCGGGTATCGTTTCAACCTTTATCGGGTTGTTCAAGGATACAACGCTTGTGTCGGTCATTGCGATGTCCGATCCAATCCAGTGGGTGAAGTACATTCAATCCAAATCCGAATGGAATGGCGTAATTTGGGAGCTATACGGCTTTGTTGCCTTTGTTTTCTTCCTGTTCTGCTTCTCCATGTCCCGCTATTCCATGTATCTGGAGCGCAAGCTTCAGACTGGTCATTAATTAAAAGGAGTGACGTAAATGTCTGATTCCGCTTTAGCTTCTCAAATGCAAATCTCTGATGAGATCGCAATTGAAATAACAAACATGAACAAGTGGTATGGTGCATTCCATGTGCTTAAAGATATCAACCTGACGGTTAACCGTGGTGAACGGATCGTGGTTTGTGGGCCTTCTGGCTCGGGCAAATCCACATTGATCCGCTGCATCAACCGTTTGGAAGTGCACCAGGAAGGCAGCATTATTGTTGATGGGACTGAACTATCGTCAGACCTGAAAAACATCGACAAAATCCGGTCAGAAGTGGGTATGTGTTTCCAACACTTTAACTTGTTCCCGCATCTAACCATCTTGGAAAACTGCACGCTGGCGCCGATCTGGGTTCGTAAAACACCTCGCAAAGAAGCCGAAGAAACGGCGATGCATTTCCTTGAAAAGGTTAAGATCCCCGAGCAGGCTGACAAATATCCTGGCCAGCTTTCCGGTGGTCAGCAACAGCGTGTGGCGATTGCCCGCTCGCTTTGCATGAAGCCCCGGATCATGTTGTTTGATGAACCAACATCGGCCCTTGACCCCGAGATGATCAAAGAGGTTCTGGACACAATGATCGAACTTGCCGAAGAAGGCATGACGATGATTTGTGTAACCCACGAAATGGGCTTTGCCCAAGCCGTGGCCAACCGCGTGATCTTTATGGATCAAGGCCAGATCGTTGAGCAAAATGAACCAAAAGAGTTCTTTAACAATCCTCAATCAGAACGCACACA
>CAMZKY010000155.1 GCA_947311455.1 uncultured Marinosulfonomonas sp.
CTGCGTGGAGAGGCTTATGCAGGGCTTGGCGATATGCAAAACGCGGCGCGGGCTTATTTAGCAAGCTTTTCCAGCGATCAACACGGCGCGCGTGCGCCCGAGGCGTTGTTTAAGCTTGGCACGTCATTGGGTGCGCTTGGCCAAAATAACGAGGCATGTGTGACATTGGGTGAGGTCGAGGTGCGTTATCCTTCATCTGATGTCGTGCTTCAGGCGCGTTCAGCCATGCGCAATATGAGCTGTCCTTGAGCCTTCTTCCCTTGATTTCCGAACATTTAAAGCCGTTTCATGGCCAAACCATCGGTGTTGCTGTGTCGGGGGGCGGGGATTCGATGGCGTTGTTGCATTTGGCCTGTGAATACTACGGGGCCGCGCAGGTGCGCGCGGTGACCGTCGATCACGGCTTGCGCAAGGCGGCGGCAGATGAGGCGATGATGGTGGGGCGGGTTTGTGACGGGCTTAAGGTTTGCCATGATATTTTGCGCTGGACAGGGTGGAGCGGAAAGGGAAACTTGCAAGATCAGGCGCGGCGTGGGCGCTACGGATTGATCACTGATTGGGCCAAAACCCGTGGCATAAAAACCGTGCTGATTGGTCATACCCAAGACGATCAGGCCGAAACCTTTTTGATGCGTTTGGCGCGCGGATCAGGGGTTGATGGTTTGTCGGGGATGGCCGAAACGCGGGTTGAAAACGGGATCCTTTGGGCGCGTCCGATGCTTGCAATATCGCGGCAGGAACTACGCGATTATCTGGCGGCCAAAGGCGCAACATGGGTCGATGATCCGACAAATGACGATGAAAGCTTTGATAGGGTGAAGGCGCGCAAGATTTTGAAAACTCTTGCACCTCTTGGCATTGATGCGGTGCGTTTGGCAAAAACGGCCAACGGATTGCAGCTCGCACGGGTGGCGCTCGAAATGCAAACCCAAGAGGCCGCAAAAAATCTAACGCAGATTATCGACGGCAATGTGGTTGTGGCCCGCACAGGTTTTCTGGCGCTGCCCGACGAGATCGCGGCCAGAGTATTGGCGCATGGTTTGGTTTGGATTTCAGAGGCTGATTACCGCCCGCGCAAAACGGCGCTAACGGCGGCTTTAGATGATATAAGACGAGACAAATCCACCACGCTACACGGATGCAAAATCGCCGTGCGCCAGAATAACTTTGTCATCTTGCGCGAATATCAGAGCATCAAGGATTTAACCTGCGGCGGGGATCAAATCTGGGACAATCGTTGGCGCGTTATCGGTGATGACAAGGATGTGACGATCCGCGCCTTGGGGCCGAATGGCCTTGATCAATGCAAGGAATGGAAGAAAACGGGCAAACGCCGCGCCGAATTGCTGGTTTCGCCGTCTGTTTGGCAAGAAGGTCGGCTGATCGCCGCTCCCATGGCGGGTTTTGGCACGGGTTGGCAGGTAAAACCGATAAAAAACGCCGATGATTTCGTTTCGTCCATTTTATCGCATTGAACAAATGGCCCTAATCCCTATTTAGAAGGGTAACACGCGCGGCAAAGATTCCCGCGCATATACTATTTGAGGAGTATGCCCGTGGGCAACGCAAGAAATATAGCATTCTGGGTGGTGCTTTTTGTGCTTATCCTGTCGCTGTTTAGCCTGTTTAGCAGTGGCACCAACAATGCAACATCACAAGCCAGCAGCTATTCCGATTTTGTTTCGGCTGTGAAAGATGGCCGTGTTGCCAAGGTGGTTCTGGATGGCGAAAACGTCACCTATTTTACTAAAGACGGCGTGAAAATCGCCACGATCCAGCCAAACGACGCCAACACAACATCGTTGTTGATTGATAACAACGTGGGTGTGGTGGCCGAACGTCAGGAGCAATCTGGCTTCCTTTCGCTGGTTGGTATGTTGTTGCCTGTTTTGCTGTTGATTGGCTTTTGGTTCTTTATGATGAACCGGATGCAAGGTGGCGGCAAAGGTGGGGCGATGGGGTTTGGGAAATCCAAAGCCAAGATGCTGACCGAAAAAGAAGGCCGCGTTACGTTTGACGATGTGGCAGGCATTGACGAAGCCAAAGACGAGCTGCAAGAAATTGTTGAATTTCTGCGCAACCCGCAAAAATTTAGCCGCTTGGGTGGTAAAATCCCTAAAGGCGCGTTGTTGATCGGGCCTCCGGGCACGGGTAAAACCTTGCTTGCACGTTCTGTTGCAGGTGAAGCGGGCGTACCGTTTTTCACCATTTCAGGTTCGGATTTCGTTGAAATGTTTGTAGGCGTTGGTGCAAGTCGCGTGCGCGACATGTTTGAACAGGCCAAAAAGAACGCGCCTTGCATCGTGTTTATCGATGAAATTGATGCCGTGGGCCGCGCCCGTGGTGTTGGTATGGGCGGGGGCAATGATGAGCGCGAGCAAACATTGAACCAGCTTTTGGTTGAAATGGACGGCTTTGAAGCCAATGAAGGCGTGATCATTCTGGCCGCAACCAACCGCGCCGATGTTCTTGATCCGGCGTTGTTGCGTCCGGGCCGGTTTGACCGTCAGGTGCAGGTGCCATTGCCAGATATCAAAGGCCGTGAGAAAATCTTGAACGTGCATGCAGCCAAAGTGCCTTTGGGGCCGGATGTTGATTTGCGTATCATTGCCCGTGGCACGCCCGGATTTTCGGGGGCGGACATTGCCAATCTGGTGAATGAGGCGGCTTTGATGGCGGCGCGTATTGATCGGCGCATGGTGATGATGGTTGATTTTGAAAAGGCCAAAGACAAGGTGATGATGGGGGCCGAACGGCGCTCTATGGTGTTGACCGATGAACAAAAGGAAATGACCGCCTATCACGAGGCGGGCCACGCCATTGTCGGGATCAAATTGCCCAAATGTGATCCGGTTTACAAGGCCACGATCATTCCACGCGGTAACGCACTGGGGATGGTGATGAGCCTGCCGGAAATGGATCAGTTCAATTACTTTAAAGACCAGATTGAACAGAAAATTGCCATGGCCATGGCGGGCAAAGCTGCCGAAATCATGACCTATGGCGAAGACCGTGTTTCAAATGGCCCGTCGGGTGATATCATGCAAGCCAGTTCGCTGGCGCGCGCAATGGTGATGCGGTGGGGAATGTCTGACAAAGTGGGCAACATCGATTATCAGGCCGCCCACGAAGGCTATTCCGGTAACGGTGCTGGTGGTTTGTCGATTTCTGCATCCACGCAGGAGTTGATCGAGGAAGAAGTGAAGCGCGTGATTGACGAGGGCTATGTCACGGCGGCCAAGCTATTGAAAAAGCACAAGAAGGAATACACCCTCTTGGCGAAAGGCTTGCTTGAATATGAAACGCTAACCGGCGAGGAAATCAACCGGGTGATTGCGGGTAAACCACCGCAAGCCGGAGATGATGAACCATCGGATACCGATAGCGGAGGTAGCGTGACGGCGATCCCTAAAACCAAGCCGAAAAAGCCCAAGGCTCCGGATGACGGGATGGAGCCTGAACCTTCGACATAAAATCTATAAAGCGCCACTGGTTTTGCCCGTGGCGTTTTTGTTTTAATACGCGGCTCTTCGTGCCCTTGCGGGCACTTTTCGCAACAGAGACGCCCGTAAGTGCGCTTCCCATGTTGGGTTGACTCGCCTGTCCTGCTCATGGTTCAGCATTGTATCCCATGAAGGGCTGGATAAAGTCGTAATAGAAATGTGTACCGATGCGTTTATTCCTGCGTTGAGCACGAAGGAATGTTGCGTTTGGGTGATGAAATGGGACTACATATTCCGGATCAGCCACAGTGGCCGCATTTGGGCGCAGCCTTACAAGAATAAAAAGACGAATCCGTCGTTGGAAATGTCGGTTTCGCGTGCGTCTTGTTATTTTTTCATTATAGTTTGACGCCAGAATGTTGCACCGCTTACTGGTGTTGACGCGTGCAAAAGGCCAATTAACATGAGCTATAAAACCGATATCCAAATCGCCCGCGAAGCCAAAAAACAGTCCATTCAGGCGATTGGTGATAAGCTGGGAATTCCGACTGAACATTTGCTGCCCTATGGCCATGATAAAGCGAAAGTTAGCCAAGACTTTATCGAGAGCGTCATGAGTAATCGCAAAGGCAAGCTGATCCTTGTGACCGCGATCAACCCGACCCCGGCAGGCGAAGGCAAAACCACCACCACCGTTGGTTTGGGGGATGGTCTGAACCGGATCGGTAAAAAAGCGGCAATTTGTATTCGCGAGGCCTCTCTTGGCCCGTGTTTCGGGATGAAAGGCGGGGCCGCAGGGGGCGGGATGGCGCAGGTGGTGCCGATGGAAGAAATGAATCTGCATTTCACCGGAGATTTCCACGCCATTACCTCGGCGCATAATCTGCTAAGCGCGATGATTGATAACCACATTTATTGGGGCAACAGCCTAGAAATTGACGAACGTCGCGTTGTGTGGAAACGGGTTCTGGATATGAATGACCGCGCGCTGCGTGATACGGTGACGTCACTGGGCGGGGTGGCCAACGGGTTCCCGCGCCAAACGGGGTTTGATATTACTGTGGCCTCCGAGGTGATGGCGATCTTGTGTCTGTCAAACAATCTGGAAGATCTGCAAGAACGTCTGGGCGATATCATTGTCGCCTATACCCGCGAACGTAAACCGATCTATTGCCGCGATATCAAAGCCGATGGCGCAATGACGGTTCTGTTAAAAGACGCGATGCAGCCCAATTTGGTGCAAACTCTGGAAAACAATCCGGCCTTTGTGCATGGCGGCCCGTTTGCCAATATTGCGCATGGGTGTAATTCGGTGATTGCCACCAACACCGCCTTGCGTTTGGCAGATTATGTGGTGACAGAAGCTGGTTTTGGCGCAGATCTGGGCGCGGAAAAATTCATGAATATCAAATGCCGCAAAGCCGGCCTTGCGCCGGATTGCGTGGTGATCGTGGCCACGGTGCGGGCGATGAAGATGAATGGCGGAGTTTTGAAAAAAGAGTTGGGGACGGAAAATGTGCAAGCTGTGATAGATGGCTGTCCGAACCTTGGCCGTCATATCGGCAATATGAAAAGCTTTGGGGTGCCGGTTGTGGTGGCGATCAACCACTTTGTCACCGATACCGATGCCGAGGTGCAGGCGATTCAGGATTATGTTGTTTCGCAAGGCTCCGAAGCGATCTTGTCGCGTCATTGGGAGCTGGGCGGCGAAGGGGCCGAGCATTTGGCCGAACGGGTGGCTGAAATCGCCGATAGCGGCATTTCGCAATTTGCGCCGCTTTATGTGGATGATCTGCCCTTGTTCGAAAAAATCGAACGCATCGCCCACAGTATTTATCGTTCAAACGAAGTGATCGCCGACAAAAAAGTCCGCGATCAGCTGCGCGCATGGGAAGATGCCGGATACGGGCATTTGCCGATTTGTATGGCCAAAACCCAGTATTCATTTTCGACCGATCCAAATCTGCGCGGGGCACCAACCGGCCACACCATCCCGATCCGCGAAGTGCGCCTATCGGCGGGGGCCGGATTTGTGGTGGTGGTGTGCGGTGATATTATGACCATGCCTGGTCTGCCACGTGTGCCCTCGGCCGAACAGATCATGCTGAATGATGAAGGTGAAGTCGAAGGTTTGTTCTAGGGTATCACGGGCTTGTATTCGCCTGCGTTTTCACCTCATAAACAGGGAGGAAAATGCAAGCCGGATCAACAAAGGAACGAAAGTGCAGCCTGTTACCACCTTTAAAAATATGGCCGACCTGCGCGTTGAAATCGACGCGCTGGATGGCCGCATTGTTACCCTATTGGCACAACGTGCCAAATTGATTGCGCAAGCGGTTGTTCTGAAACCGGCGGAGGGCTTGCCTGCACGGATAGATAGCCGTGTTGATGCTGTGATAGACAATGTAACAACAAAAGCGCAGGATCAGGGGCTTGACCCCGATCTTGTAGAAACCTTGTGGCGCGAAATGATCGAATGGTCGATCCGACTGGAAGAAAAGACATTGGGAACCGCCACAACCACGGCCCCATCACAAAACCAATCCGAGGAGACAGGATTATGAGTGCAAAAATTATCGATGGCAAAGCCTTTGCCGCCACTGTTCGCGAACGTGTTGCGGTGCATGTGGCACGCCTGAAGGCCGATCATAGTATCACGCCGGGGTTGGCTGTGGTGCTGGTGGGGGAAGACCCCGCCTCGCAGGTTTATGTGCGCTCCAAAGGCAAGATGACTGTTGAGGTCGGGATGAATTCCTATGAGCATAAGCTGGATGCGGATACCTCCGAGGCGGATTTGCTTGCACTGATTCAACAACTGAACAACGACGAGGATGTGCATGGAATCCTTGTGCAATTACCACTTCCAAATCATTTAAACGAAGACCTAGTGATCAATGCGATTGATCCGGCCAAAGATGTGGATGGATTTTGTTTGTCCAATGTTGGCAAACTGGCCACCGGGCAAAAATCAATGGTGCCGTGCACGCCGCTGGGCTGTTTGATGATGCTGCGCGACCATCACGGATCATTGTCGGGGTTGAATGCGGTGGTGATCGGGCGCTCCAACATTGTGGGCAAACCCATGGCGGCGCTGTTGCTGGGCGATAGCTGCACCGTCACCATCGCCCATTCCCGCACCAAAGATCTACCTGATGTGGTGCGCGGGGCGGATATTGTTGTGGCGGCCGTTGGCCGCCCTGAAATGGTGCCCGGTGACTGGATCAAAAAAGGCGCAACGGTGATAGATGTGGGGATCAACCGCATTGATGCGCCTGAACGGGGCGAAGGCAAAACCCGCCTTGTGGGGGATGTGGATTTCGGTAGCGCATCGGAAGTAGCCGGTGCGATTACGCCTGTGCCTGGTGGTGTTGGGCCAATGACGATTGCTTGTTTGCTGGCCAATACGGTGACGGCCTGTAGCCGCGCCAACGGATTGATCGAGCCGGATGATTTGACGGTTTGAATTGCGCCGCGCTACGCGCGTCGCGGTGGCCTTGCCCTTGCGGGCAAGGCGGTGCCTCCGGCGGAGGTATTTATGACAAGAAGAATTGTTATTTGCGTGTGCCGAAAACATGCTGCCAGATGGTGCCGCCAGCAAATTAGGGCATTAGCACAAAATAGGCAATCACCAGTGCAAACAAGATAACAGCGTTCATCCCGTTAAGCTCAAAGCTGTTTTCGGTGGTGTTGCCGGTTAATTTTGCGATCAGATATCCAAAGCCGCCAAAGCTTGTGGCAATGTCCAGAACAGCTGCAATGACTTTTTTCATTTTATTTTCCCTATTGTTTCTTTTGTAATAGGTGAGGATGGTAAGACCTCCCTTTAACAAATCAATAAAAAACTTGTTTTGAATGCTGGAAATCATGGCCTTTTGCCGGGAAAACCCCATATAAGGGGCGTGATCGCCCGATGTGTCCCAATAGAAAGCTGTTGAATGTCGTTCTTTAACAAATTGAAAAAGCGCCTGCTTAAGACCTCTTCCAAGATTGACGAAGGGCTTGACGCCATTGTTGAAGAGGGCGGTGAAGAGGATGTGCTAGAAGAAACGGTTATGGAGGAAATTCTTCCTGAGCCTGAGCCTGAGCCTGGGCCTGAGCCTGAGCCTGAGCCTGAGCCGAAGAAAGCCGGCCTATTGGGGCGCATCTTGGGGAAATCCGAGCCAAAAACCGTTAAAAAGCGGGTGCTTGACGATGACATGCTGGAACAACTGGAAGAATTGCTGATCAGCGCCGACATGGGCGTGGAAACGGCAATGCGGGTGACGGCGAATATGGCCGAGGGGCGGTTTGGCAAGAAACTTTCGACCGATGAAATCAAACAGCTGATGGCGGCTGAAATTACCCGCATCATGGAAACCGTGGCCAAACCCTTGCCGATTTACAGCAAAAAACCGCAAGTTGTGCTGGTGGTTGGTGTGAATGGATCCGGCAAAACCACAACTATTGGCAAACTGGCCAGCCAGTTCAAGGGGGCAGGTAAAAATGTGGTGATCGCGGCGGGCGACACATTTCGCGCGGCGGCGGTGGAGCAATTGCAGGTGTGGGGTGAGCGGGCCGATGTGCCGGTGTTAACCGCGCCCGAAGGGTCAGACCCGGCAAGTTTGGCCTTTGACGCCATGGGCAAAGCTGAAGCCGAGGGGGCGGATTTGCTGATGATCGACACCGCTGGGCGCCTGCATAACCGTGCGGATCTGATGGAAGAATTATCAAAAATCGTGCGGGTGATCCGCAAAAAGGACGAAACCGCGCCGCATAACACCTTGTTGGTTCTGGATGCCACAACGGGGCAAAATGCGGTGTTGCAGGTTGAGGCCTTTCAAAAACTGGCGGATGTGTCGGGTTTGGTGATGACCAAGCTGGACGGCACGGCCAAAGGCGGGGTTCTGGTGGCGCTGGCCGATAAATTCGGCTTGCCGATCCATGCGATCGGGGTGGGGGAAAAGATTGATGATCTGGATGCCTTTGACCCCGAAGAATTTGCGCAAGCCTTGATGGGAATTGTCGCAGAAGAATAGGGAATGACTATGCGCTGGCTAAGTATTTTTTATGTTTTGATGTTGGGTTTTTCCCAGCCTGCTGCCGCGCAGAGTGCAAATCCGGCGGCTGATGAAAATTGCGCCAAGGGGTTGGAAACCATGGCAAATTTGATTGAGCTGGTGGTGAAATCTGCGGCCAGTGTTGAAAACCATTCCGGCCAATGCAGTGCTAAAAACGTGATCTTTGTTGACTGGCGCGGCCATATGGAAACCGCGGTCAAATATGTGGCGTGGAATGCAGATGGCTCGGATGATTTACAAGCCGGTAGAATGGCGCGCAGCATGGTGTTAACCGTAACGGGAGCCAAGGTTTTGCGCGCGTCTTCCGGTGATCCGCTATGGGCTTATTTGAAACATGCCACCGATCAGGGCAAAGGCCGCGCAAGGCTGTTGTGGGCCTATGAGGGTGAGGATCGGTCGCTTGATTTGCGGCTGGCCGAAGTGGCGTTTTTTGATGAAACCAAGGTTAGCGTGGCGGCGCGATTTGACGGGGTTAATGATAGTTTGGTCACCAATCCTATGGCGTCTGTTGGTGGGTTGATTTTGAATGATCTGTCATTGCTGGTGAAAAAAGGTGCAGTGATCCGATCGCCAATCGAGGTGGCGGCAGGGTTTATCCGGCGCAATAATCCGCGCCTGAACGATGCACAGCTTAAGGCCAAAGGCATGGACTATATTGATCAAAAACTGGGCCGCGTTCTGGATGGGGGCAGCGCGCAAAACCTGAAAGCGTTGATCTATGATATGCCCTATGTGAACCGCAATGTTTCCCTGTCTGTGAATGCGTTTGACGGGTTTTTATTGTTGCGTTTGGCAGGGTTAGCGTTGAAATCACCACCGGAAACAGTTTTGCAGGGCGTGGATATCCGGTTTGGATATGGCCAGAATGTCAGCCTGTTGGGCGATTGATGAGCGATTGGCTGGCCAACACTGCGGGCACAGAACTGGGCGGGCAAATAGCGCTGGCTTTGGCGTTGATGTCGGCGCTGTTACATGCGGTGTTCGGGGCGTTGCAAAAGGGGCGGTTTGATCCGTGGCTAACGCGCGGGGCGATTGATTTTTCCTATGGAATGATTGCGGTGTTTCTGGTGCTGTTTGTGGTGCCGGTGCCCGCCCCGCATATGTGGCCGATATTCGCAATAACTTTTGTGATCCACGCGGCCTATAAGCTGTTGCAGGCCAAGGCCTATGCGGCGGGGGCGTTTACCGTGGTTTATCCGGTGGTGCGTGGCACGGGGCCCTTGGTGACAGTAGTTGCTGCGGGTATTTTGTTTCAGGAACATTTCACCCTCACCCAATGGCTGGGGGTTTTTTTGCTGGTTTCGGGCATTTTCGGATTGGCCGGATATAACCTAAGCCGCGTCGGGGTTGATCGTAAGGCCTTGAAAACAGCGCTTTTTCTGGCAGTTTTGTCGGGGTTGGCGGTGGCCACCTATACCACATTTGACGCCTATGGAATTCGTCAAAGCCTTGATCCGTTTTCGTTTCTGGCGTGGTTTTTTATGCTGGAAGGGCTGGTTTTAATGCCGACAATCGCGGTGATCCGCTGGCGCAGAATGGACAACCCGCCCGCCATTGCGCCTCTGATGCGGCGGGGGCTTATCGGGGGGATCGTGGCCTATTTCAGCTTTGGCGGCATTATTCTGGCCACCTATCTGGGATCGGTTGGCGAAGCGGCGGTGATGCGGGAAACCTCAAGCGTGTTTGCCGGAATAATCGGCTGGATTGTGCTAAAAGAACAGGTGGGTTGGCGCCGATTGGCCTTGATGGGGTTGATTGCGGCGGGGGCTGTGATAGTTGAATTGGGCGCAGCATGAGGAATGATATGTCAGACGAGAAAAAAGTAAACCCGATGGTAAAAATGGCGCTGGAGCTGGGGCCGATTGTGATCTTTTTCATTGCTTACGGGCGGATGAAAGACAAGGTGTTCCTGTTTAATGGTGAGGAATATCAAGGGTTTATCGCCGTTACCGCGATTTTTGTGCCGTTACTGATGCTGACCACGTTTATTTTATACAAACTTAGCGGTCGTATTTCTGTTATGCAGATTTTAACGCTGGTTCTGGTGATCGTGTTTGGCGGGCTGGGTATATATTTCAACGATGAACGGTTTTTTAAAATGAAACCGACGATGATTTATCTGTTATTTGGCGGAATGCTGGGATTTGGTATTTTACGCGGTCAAAGCTATCTAAAACTGGCAATGGACGGGGCCATGCCGATGAATGACGCCGGCTGGATGATCCTGACCAAACGGTTCTGCGCGTTCTTTTTCGGGCTGGCAATTTTAAACGAAGTGATCTGGCGCAATTTTTCAACCGATACATGGGTCAATTTCAAAACCTTTGGCCTGACGATTGCGATTTTCGGATTCGTATTGACCCAGGGCAAGTTGATCCAGAAATACGGCACCCAAACCGATAGCGACGAAGCCTAATCCCCGAAATAGGTTAAATGGATTGCTCATTGAAA